>JBDRJI010000110.1:0-2868 GCA_043815105.1 archaeon | reverse complement strand
TTCATCACTCCCTCGTCGACATCCCGCTTAACCTGAACAATTGCGACTTTTTTTTCAGAGTCATAAGCGGTGTATCCGCCCGAACTCACGACGCTGACTCGCCCCTCCAAACTCGAAAATACCAAACTTTCCTGAATCATCGGAACAATCGCAACCCAGACAATAGTCACCGACGCGACCGTTATTAAAATTATCAACACCGTCGCGACAATCGCCGAAATACCCTTTTTTGAAAACCCCTTTGCCATAAAAATTACTAACAAATATATTATATAAATCTATCCCCCAGCGAAGAAATTAGGCTTTAGGTGTCAGATAGTAGGTTGTAGTCCCCCTCTATTTGAAACTTAACCTCTAACTTCTAAATCAAGTCGTCTTCCTCAAATGGCAATCCCTCATCTTCTGTCTGAATTGGAATCGCGTTTCTGTTAACTATCACGATATTTCCTATCGCCTTGATAAACTGATGTGGCACAATAATTCCGCGGGCGCCTCCGAGAACCTGCATCATTCCCGAATCCCTCGACACAACAATTCTCCACCCGTCTATTTTATTATCAACCAAATTAATCTCCTCGACGACGCCAAACAAATCGCCACTATCGGTGTAAACTTTTAGACTGACCATTTCGCTCATTCTTTTTATTTTTAACATAATACAATTACAAATTTTTCATTTAAATACATTTCTATGGTAAAGATTAGGATGTAGATTACCCGTTGGGTCTTACCCCGCAGCTTGCTACGAAGCGAACGGAGTGAGCGTTGGGCAATTGATTCCATCTTGATGTTACAATGGATGGTGCTCATTATGCTACGGACTTTTTTGATGTGGAAGTTTTGGCATAACTTTAAATAATTATTTTTAGAATTTGTTTTATGAAGATTTTAGCTATCGGTGATTTTCATGGCAAGTTTCCTGTGAAATTGAAAAAACTAATCAGGAAAGAAAATGCGGATTTAATTTTGTGCACTGGGGATTATGGAGGAAGCGACAAGTTACTGAAAATTATCTTCAAATATTTTGATCAGGGATGGTGGAATATTGTTGGCAAAGAAAAAGCACAAAAATATATTTTAGAAGATTATAATAGTGGTAAAAGAATTATTAATGAATTAAATAAAATTGAGAATAAAATATATATGATTAATGGCAACTGGGATTTCACTAGTTTGTCTAAGGCAGAAAAAACATCACAGTATCTCCGCATGTGATTAACTATTTTTAAATTACTCCGAAAAGTTTATAAATATAACCTATCTAATAGATAAGTATGAAAAGGGTCAAGATAATTGAAAAATCAACGCTTACATTAAGAGGAATAAAATGTTTTGTCGAGAGAATTGTGAAACCGTTTGGCACAAGTGCGAGAATAGATTTCCCGAAAGAATTTATCGGCAAAAAAGTTTATGTGGTGGTGGTCGATGATAGATGAAAAAAAACTTTGCCGGACTTTGGACGCATGCATGTGGTTTGTTAACAATTCGCTGAATTTATCTTACGCCAAACATTCGGTGACGGGCTATGAATTAATTACTTCACTAATTGAGGCGTCGTCGCATAATACTTATGTAGAAACCGTGAGCAATAAAACAGACACGCTTTATCGTCGGATAAAAGAATGTTTGCCGTCGATGACGAGGGAGGCTTATTTAAATTACATCAAAAGAATTTCTCCGAATGCCACATATTATCAGAAACCAGTGACGCTGGCATTCGATTATACCGACGAGGATTTTTACGGAGACATTCAGGGATTTGACATTCATGGCTGGACAAAAAAAGACGGAGTAACTGGGAAATTCAAATTTTTAACTTGTAGCATTGTTTCCGACGAGGTTCCGGATAAAATTCCCCTGATAAGTCTGCCAATAAAAATAGGTCATTACAAAAGCGATGTCATCCTGCGATGTTTGTCGTCGATAAAAGAGATAGTCGGAAAAATAGAATTAATTTTATTCGACCGTGGATTTTACGACAAAGATTTGATGTATGAATTAAATAAGTGGGATTATAATTATTTAATTTTTGTTCCTAAGCATCAGGATAAAAAATCTATTCTTTATCCGATGGAGGCTGGAGAAGAGATTGCGATTTATAATGAATTTAAAGTTAATAAAAATTTTAGCAAATATCCTGGCGAAAATATTTTAGTTTTTTTGAAACAAATTTTTAATAAGAAAAATGAAAAAAATTACGATTGGGTTTTTGCGACAAACGTCGAGGAGCTTCTGCTTGAAAATTTAATTGTAACTTACAAAAAGCGATGGAGAATTGAGACGCAATTTAGGGTTCACGACGAAGCAAAGATAAAATGTAAATCGAAAGATATGAAAATTAGATATTTTCTTTTTTGTTTTGAGCAAATGTTGCAGACGATTTGGATTAGTTTCTATAGAAATAAATGTTCATTCAAGGAATTTTTGATTGCCCTGTCAAGAATGTCCAGAAAATGGACGAAAGAAGATAAGAATTAGCGCGATGTAATTTTGAGTTGATTATATCGCGAGAGCTCCTATGTATCTTGTCTCGGTTTTTTAGTGTGAGCTGGCGAGGAAGATAAAATGTGCGGGGGGTACTGTTAAACAGGCAAAACTTATAAACCAGAAATCCATTCAAACATCATGGAAGAGAAAAGTATGTTCTGGATTGCCGGTATTTCCGGGGCGGTCGGTGCCGGGTTCGGTTCGGTCTGCGGTTCAAACAATTTAATTGTTGTTTTCTCCGTCGGTGCCGTAATTGCGCTATTAACAACGTGGGGAATCGTCGGGTTTTTTAAATAGAAAATGTAACTTGTTTAATTGCTTCATTTAAATAAAGAAGCCCCCAGTTTCTTAAAAAAAGCAATGGGGGATAATTATCTGTAT
>JBDRJI010000109.1:0-13935 GCA_043815105.1 archaeon | reverse complement strand
TTGTTATGAGCAGGCTGGGCAGCTACGCTCTATCCGATAAGTGCTGAAAGCATCTAAGCACGAAGCGGACCGCAAAACGAATCAACATAGGCCGCAGTAAAAGACTGCGTTGATAGAGACGGAATGTAAGCATTGAGCTTTCGCGATTTGTTCAGTTCGCGTCTACTAAAAGCCACAAATAAATTATCTTACTTCACTTTGAAGTTGAGAGAGAAAGTAATCTTGGGAAACTAAGATATCTTGAAAGAGAAAGGTCAAATCTAGATTTAGTGAATTTCTTATACTGTTCTTATTTTGATATAATAAAAGAGTTTTGATAATATTAAAATGGCAGTAGATTTAGCATACATAAAAGAATCCTTTCAGGAAGAAGACATTAGGGAATTAATAGATATTCTTGAGGGAGAAAAAATAATTTATCGGTGGAAAAAAGTTGATGGAGGGTATTATTCTTTACGTGTTAATAGAGATATTCTTGATACTTCTTGTGTTGGGGTAATGATTACAGTTGAAGATTCTATTGGGAGGTATGAAGAAGGGTTAAAATATCCTACTTCTACGGATTCCTTTTATGATTCCTGTATTGATGTTATTAAGGATTTGAGAAAAAGAAAGTTTAGTTAGGATAATTTATTTTAGTGAATTTCTTATACTGTTCTTATTATTGAATATTTATTTTTTGGGATTAAAGAGTATGACGAATTTTATAATTGAATGTCATTAATAAAATCTTCATCAATCCTTAAAGTTTTACTAGCAACTTTTTTCAAATGGTGCGAAATAGTTCTATTGTTACCAATCGCAACATATATAATTTCTTTTTCGAATCTCTCTATCGTCGCGGTTACAGCCCCAGAAAAATCCCCATCATTTGATATCAAATATGCCTCATCATAACTTCCGCCCTGGGCATCTAATACAATGTCGAGTGCCAAATTTACATCAGTTGCCTTCTCGACAAAATAAATTTCTCCGTCTCTTTTTCGTTTTTCAAGTCTTCCAAAAATAATTTTTAATTTCTCAATTTTCTTTAATTTCTCAAAAAATTTCTGTTGTTCGAGATACATTTTAGGATTACTTAATCCAACTGGAGCAATGTAATAATTTATTTTTATTAAGCTATTAATACCAATCAATTTTTTACAGAATTTTTCTATATCAATTTTGCAATTAAATTTTTTCTTGATAGAAAAATAAAAATTGCTTCCATCAATATAAACTGCAATCTTTTTCATTATAAAATAAAATCATGGGGTTAGTTTCCTATCCCCATGGACTTAATTATTCTAAACAACACTAATGAGTTTTTATATCTTTCGGAGTTAAATTTTGTTGTGTGTATATTAATAATCTTTCCCAAAACCCTTAAATAATCCTATCCCCTTCAATAAACATGAACAAACCAAAACCGAAAGATTTGTTTTTATTTAGCTGGAAAAAATTATGGATAATCGTCGTAGTGGGTTTTATTTCTATTATATTGCACAATGTTATTTACGCATTATTTAATGTAGAGGAAGCCTTTTTCTTTATTCTTGCGGTGCTCGTTATTCCGA
This sequence comes from archaeon, assembly GCA_043815105.1. Taxonomy (GTDB): domain Archaea; phylum Nanobdellota; class Nanobdellia; order Pacearchaeales; family GW2011-AR1; genus JAGVXH01. The sequence continues at coordinate 12,379 of JBDRJI010000109.1, read as the reverse complement.
TTTATTTTTTGGTGATAATTATTTATAGTCTAATTTATAAATTTACCAAAAGAAAATGAGAAATAAACTACTTTCTTTTGCAATAATATTTTTTCTGCTTTTAATTTGTTCTGCCACTTCGGTATCAGCATGGGGCAGAGGAACTCACGATTTTTTATGTCCGGAAGAATATTCGACAAATTGTAATGTCGCGGACTATCCCGAGTTTCAGGAAAATTATCTTTTTGCAAATAGTATTTACCACCTTTGTTACGATAATAAAGAAAATTGCGTCCCTCGTTTAGTGGCAAAATATTTTCTAAAAAAATATTATACCGAGGGAGAAAGTGATAAAGAGTTGCTTGGAGCGGCAGCACATTTATTTCAAGACGCCTCATGCCCGGGTCACTGGTATGCCGGATTTAAAATTCTTGGCAGGGATACATATCTTTTTGCTCCGAAATGGACAAAGGAGATTGAGTGGAAAGTTAATTCTAAATTGGAAAATCACGAAGAAAATTGGAATATTAATATTGAAAATCACGAAGAAACAATTGGTATAAATGAAAATTATTTAGACAATTTAAGACAAGAGGTTTCGGAATTTATTTCTCAAGAACCCAATGAAAGTTTAGAATCTATTGAATCAAAAATAAAATCCGAAATTAAATGGCACTACCTAAGAGCATATCAAAGTTTTATCATCATTTTATTTTTTATTTTTATTCCCGTTCTCGGATTTGAATTATGGAAATACAAAAAGGAAAAAATTATATCTCCAGATTTAATAATTGTTGGAACAGCCTCGGTTATTTTAGCGGTTCTTTTTATTTTGGTTAAGATTTTTTATTAATCTTAAAAATTTTAGCACGAAATTTTTAACTCTCCGCTTTCAAGACATATAATTTTATTATTTTCAAGAATGTAAGAGTTTATGTTTGGATTATCTATTTTTGCCTTACAGCATATATTATTTGCCATATTGTTTACCAGAATATCAAACTGATTTTGCAAATCGTCAATTTCTTGGTTTTTCTCGCTTAAACTATCCTGAAGATTTTTTATAGTTTCTTCATAATTACTTATGGAAATACCGAAATTAAGTTTGCCTTCTTCACATTCAAAAAAATTATCCATACACTTTCCTAATTCAGTTGAGAACTTATCACTAAAAGACATACAGGAAGAAAGGTTGGTATCCGAAACTAAAAGTTTTGATTCAAGTTCCTGGACTTTTTTCTCGTAATCCTCTATTGAAATATTTGAAGATTTTATTTGCTGGTAAATTCCGTATCCCAGCATATTCGGCCTTATTATGAATATAATTATTAAAACTATCAATAAAATTGAACTCACCAGAGTGGCTATTTTTTTAAACGAAAGTGGATTGCTTAACATTAAATATTTGACATTTTCCCCCTTAAGTCTTTTTATGTTATGTTAAATATATGTTAAAATACCATATTAAGTCGTTTTCCAAAATTATTCCAAACAACAAATTTAAAAACTCCTAATTCTATGAAATTTTGTAATAGCTTGCTATTATGAGTGGGACAGCTAACTGTCGATAATCCTGTCTAAATGGCAAAAGAAATGTTAAATGATTTCTGGATTGTTGAGGAAGGTCCGCGCATCCTCTATTAATTTAATTTATTAGAGACAAAGGTATGTTTGAAAAAACAGCGTCGCGAGGCGTGGCTTCGTTTTGGGGTAAAAACCAAAACGACTGAAGTATTCTGTAAGGAGTACTACTGCTGGTATAGAGACGAGCGTATTTAGTTACGATGGAACGAACATCCTACCTGATGCAACTGGTTTACCCAGGCTTAGTCAGATGTTAGCACAAACTGTTCAATGGTACAAGAATTGAAGTTTGACAGAACGTGGCCTATGTCCCACTCTTTCTTTATTCAGAATCAGAAAATCCAAAAACGGGCTTAGTTACCTCGCCAGTCATCATGGTTGGTTTTTCATTCATACCTTCTTCGCCCTGATTCATATCGCCACCTTCCATACCATCCCCCTCTTTTCCGTCGCCCATTATTTTAATAAAAGCCATCATAAAATCTTTAGCATCTCCCTCTGCATTAGCTGGAGTTACTTCGGCGGAATTAATAAGACTTCTCACTTTGAAATACATCCTAATCCCGTCGGCGAATCCTTTGACCATGCCCTGCCTTGGTTTTTCATCCCAAGGAGGCGACTCAAGCTCAGCTCCTCTCATGTTTTTCTCCTCAAAATTAATCAAATCATAAATCGCGTCAAACTCAATTTGTACTTTAACATCTTGCTCTGGAACTTCTTCAGGAAGCATCGGCTTCATCTTCATAATATCTTCTTGATTTATCTGAACATATAAATTAAACACAATCTCTTCTCCGTCAACAACTTGGAGTACGACATCCGCGCTCCCCTCATATTCTTCAGTTATATCATTAATCAAACCCATCAGTTTATTATCTTCCCTAATCTTTGTTTTTTCTTCTTCAGTAAATCCCTCCTCGTTCTCTCTCTCTGCATTTTCCTCTGGCGGTCCAGGGAATTTGCCTTCAGCCATAGAATTCTTCATCTCATATTTGAAAAAATCCTCAGACGGGAAAACCCAGATTTTCATATAAGGCGAAATAATCGTAGTTTCTTCATCCATCCAATCCATCTTGACTGTTTGTATTTCTTCCCAATATTCTAACTTCCCAAACTCTGTCTCGTACTCAAAACTAATCGGAGTAATATTCATTACATCTCGCACATCATTCTTGTCAAGACACTGCATTCTCTCTGCAAACATTCGTTGCATATCAACATTATTCCAGTAAACCTCATAAATTCCATTTTGTGCCTGCTCCCATTCATCCGCAGCGTTTGCTAAATATTTCTCAAAAAACCATTGTGCAAATTCCTGATTAAAACCTTTCTCAAACTCCTTTCTCTGTTTTACTAAATTATCTAAGTCTTGCTTGCACCAGTCAGCCTCTCCACCAGTATAAAATTCTTGCTTCAATCCATCAATTCTCTCAAAAGGATCTCCCCATCCTCCAAACCAAATATATCCATCAAGTCTACCCTTCTCCTTTCGACATCCACCACCAACCTGGAAAACTCCCTTCTCTTCCTTATTCATATCCCCTTCTTCAAATTCTTTCCACCAATCTGGCTCACCACTCATACATTTTCCAATACAGTCATCACTGGCAACACAACTCTTTTCGCAAACCACACTTTCCTCATCTATGTCACAATCCATCTCCTCTCCACAAGTTTCTCTAATACATCTTTGCACGCAAGGTCTCTCGCAATCATTTTCACATCGCTCTTCATTTTCTTTCTCTCTTCGCTCTTGTTCTTCCCTTTCTTGCTCCTGTCTCTCCCCGTTTTCATTCTCTCTCTCTTTATTATCATATTCCTGCATATCCATTCTTTCGCTATCCCCCTCTTCGTAGATATCCATTTCATCCTTCTCAATATAATCTTCTTTTACTTCATCATTTTCAGGAATAAATTCCTTATCTTCCTCCCTAATTATATCCTTCTCTTCATTATCTTCAACGGGAGCGACCTCATCGCCTTCTATAACTCGTCCAGTTATCATGCTCAAACTTCTCAATAAGACATTAGAAATTCCAATAGTTATGTCATCAATAAAACTTTCTTCAGGCTCTTCCCTTTCTTCTTCAGGTTCTTCCCTTTCTTCAGGCGCTTCCTCCTGCTCAACATCTTCATCTTCTTCAACGTCTCCCGAGGTCTTTTCTTCAACATCTTTTTCCATCTCTCCATTTTCTTCAACGTCATTGTCAATTACTACTTCAACATCTTCTTCAACATCTCTAATTACTTTTGGAATTGAGACACATTTCCCGTTGGAACACACATCATCTTCACCACCACAATCCCCTATCGTTACGCATTCATCACCAACGATGGATGTTGGAGGCTCAAAATTCATAACTACACACGCACCATTTTCTTCGTTGCAATAGAAGTCTTCCGTCGGCTCCTCGCACATTTTCGTATCAACTTCTTCTTCCAATACACAATTATTTCCACATTTTACACATCCCGAAAATCCACCCTCGCACATAGTTCCAGTCTCTCTCCATTGTCCATCCTCACAGGTTCGTGCAACTATTTTTTTTCCGTCGCTACAAATGTTTATTTCCTGTTCCCATGATTCACATTTCATTTCACATTCAATTAATTCTGTAATTTTACAAATACCAGTATCAGTTTCAAGTCTTTCTTTCACGCATTCTGCCACTCCGCAGGATGGCTGAGCACAGTCTTCGGTCGTTTCACATTCTTTTTCTTCTTCAATACATATTGGAGAAAGAGAACATCCATCCTCATCCTCGCCTCCGAAGATTACTTTTCCCGAGCATTCTATGGCGTCGTATTTAGGGCATGTTTCAAATGTGCAATCTTTTTGACAGGTTCCGTTTTGAGTTTCTGTATCTTCTTCGCCTATTTCACAAATATGATTACCACAAACAGACCACAACTTCGAATCATTAATCTTTTCTCTTGCCTGACATGTCCCCTGTATACAATAGAAATCAACTTCAGCATCTTCAGTTACATTACCGTCAGTTATTAATTGAATTCCTCTACCACAAATTTTTCCACCACATTGAGAATCGGCGCAGTCTGTTTGTTCATTTTCATTGTCGTCCATATTATTATTACAAATTTCTTCACCCTTCTCTTTAAATTCTTCAATAAGTCTTTTCTCAAATTCTGTCTGGGTAAAATAGAATTCTTTCTTGTAGTAATCTGAAAATAAATTTAGGTAGAATTCTTTTCTCTCTTGGTAATTAGCTTCCTGCAAAACTTTTACCGCCTGTCTCTGTTTTTGGTCCTGCTTTATCCATCCATAATCCTGGTCGAATTCAAAACGCTCTTTCTCGCTCATGGATTGCAACTCCTTGTCAAAATCCAACCTCACCTCTTCCCAAACATCATTTGACTTTTCATTCCAAGCATTATTCAGCATATTTAATTCACGAGAAAATTTATTCGCTCCATTAAAATCTCCTACTTCTAATTTATTTGTAATTTCATTCAATAATCTTTTTACTTCTAACTTAAGTTGCTCGGTGCTCATGCCTTTGTATTTCATTTTAAATTGTTCCATATTTGTCTCGCCCATTTCCTGACCATTAAAATTCATTCTACCTTCAAATCGCATATCTGAATTTATCCAGTTCCATTCGCATTCTTCGCACATTTCCAATCTCATGAGGGCCTCGAAATTTTCATTTTCAAAAATTACTATTTCATTCAAAAGAACTTTCTGACTTTTTCTCTGATTCTCACTTCCAAAAATTGACTTCATTAAATCTTCACAATTAAATTGTCCCTGCATAAAATAATTCTGGAAAACTCTTTCTGCGTTTACGCTTTGTTTTGCTAAATTTTTGGCATTTGAATTAGTTGGTTCTTTGCTGAATTCTTCAGCTAGCGATTTAATTTCAGATATTTTTCCGTCGATGTCGAGTTGATTTTCAGGTCTCTTAAATTCAGTATTAAAATTTAACCTATATATTAGAGCCCCATCCTCAATGCTCTCAAATTTTTTTTCCTTTCCGTCCTCAAACTTTCTTTTCTTGAAAATAGAGGGATGTGCCTCCATTCTTATCTGAATTTTTTTCCCATCAAAAACTATTTTCCTCCATATAGGAACTTCGCTATCAAGTTTTGTATCCCGCTCTTCACCTTCGACCCAGACCCACCTCGTTTCTTCGTTTGGTTTTCCTAATGCGTTTTCAAGTTCTTCTTGTCTAACAACTCCACCGAGTTCCCGATTTGTTACGCCGAGAAGTTCATTCATCGATTCTCTGACGGCACTTATATGAATCATTAGTTGAACATAATTAATATTGCCGACTTCGTATTCCTTCGCATAATGAGTTAGCTTTTGCATTTCAGAATCAATATCCGAAGAGTCCGGACTTGCAAGAACACACGGAACTAACACAAATAATAAAGTAATAAACACCACCAACTTTTTCATATAATTATTTGTTATTTTAATTATATAAATACTTCTATAATAAATAAGACGAGAGATATTCTGCCATTCAATTCTCACTCTATAATTAAACTTAAAAAGCTCATACCTCTTTTCTTTACATGGGGCTGTAGCTCATTGGGAGAGCACACGGCTGAAGACCGTGGTGGAGGGAGTTCGATTCTCCCCAGCCCCATAAGAATCGAACGACCGACGGAGGGAGCGAAAATCTTTGCTCGAATTTTGCACAAAAAATTTATCCTGCAAAATTTTAGAGTGAAGTTTGAGTAGATTCTGATGATGCGAAGCATCGAATGCCTTCGGCGCCCCAGCCCCATAAATAAAACCTAGACGATTTTCATTATAAAATTTTATTAGATAAATACTTTTATAAATAAGAGAAACTACGGTTTATTATGAAGAGGAATAAGAGGGGTGCGATTGAGATGTCGATTGGGACTATTGTTGTTATCGTGTTGGCGATGTCGATGTTGATTTTAGGAATGATACTTATTAAAAATATTTTTACCGGATCGTCGCAAAACATTTTACAGATGAACGACAAAGTTAAAGATCAAATCAATAGACTATTCGTTGAGGATAAGAGAACAGTTGTTTACCTGCCAAATCAGATTGCAAAGATTAAACAGAATGAAGATTGGGGAGTTGCATTTGGAATTAAGAATTTAGCAAGGGGAACCATTGAGCCAGGTAGATTTCATTATGATGTAACGGTTTCAGACCCTGATGTTAGGCAGAAATGCGGAGTCGACGAGAGAACTATCGAGGGATGGATTAAAACCGGCCGAGCTGATGATATGGTTGTTGCTCCAGGTCAGTCTTATTTCGGAATCGTTCGGTTCATGGTTCCAGAAAATTCTCCGCTTTGCACAATAAGATTTCACGTCGACGTTACGATGGACAACCAGCCTTACGCTACAGACTTTTTTGACGTAGAAGTTTTAGCTTAGGTTTAAATAATTATTTTGGATGAGAATATTATGAAAAAGTCTGAAGTAAGTAGAAATATTCCTTTGATGTATTTTATTGGGAGTCTTATGTGGGGACGATTTTTTATTCCTGTTTTAGCGCTATTTTATATTGCATCACAAGTTCCCATAGGGCAGTTTGCTATCATTATGAGTACGTTTGCCCTTTTTACATTATTGTTTGAAATTCCCTCTGGTGTTGTAGCCGATTTATTAGGAAAAAAGAAGGCTCTTTTAATGGGAAGATTTTGTTATATTATTGAAATTTTTATGATTGCCTTTTTTAATGGATTTTGGGTATTTCTTATTGCGAAAATGATTAGCGGAGCTGGAGTTAGCTTGGGGTCTGGAACTGATTCTGCACTCCTTTTCGATACACTCAAAAAAGAGAAAAGAGAAAAGGATTATAAAAAAGTATCAGGAAGACTTAAGGCTATTTGTAATTTGTCTAGCGCTTTTGTTTTTATTATTGGAGCATATTTGTTTTCACTTCATTATAAATTGCCCGCAATTGTCTCTTTGCCATTTATTTCGCTGGGATTTGTTTTAACTTATTTTCTTAAAGAACCTTATCCTAATGGTAAAAAAATTACTTTAAAGAATTCCTTTAAACATTTAAAGGAGGGGTTGATTTATTTTAAAAACTCTAATTTTGTTAAATTTATTTCTTTAATTTCTCTATTTAGCGTTGCGGTAATTTCTGTAATGCTCTCGCTATCCTCTGTTTATTTTGAGAATATATTTATTCCTATAAGCCTAATGGGCGTTCTTGCGTTTATTTCTTCTATAATGATGGCAATTTCATCAAAAAAGGCACATGGGGTCGAGAAAAAGATCGGCGAAAAAAAATCTTTATTTTTAATTCAATTTATTATTTTGATTGCTATTTTTGGCATGGCTATTCTTATTCCATTTTATGGGGTCGTTTTCCTGTTTTTAATTTCTATTGTTGCAGGTTTTTCAGGAGTTATTATTGATGACTATGTTAATCGACATATTGAATCTTCTCATCGTACTACTTTACTTTCTATCAAGAATTTTTTTAATAATATTGGAATATTCCTTTTATTTCCCATAGTGGGGTATTTGATTGATATTAAATCTATGCAATTTTCTTTTATGTTTCTTGGATTAGTGGCTTTTGTAGGATATTTTATTGCATGGAAGTTTTCTAAAAAGTGGAATATTAATTTATCAAATAATTCCAAAAACAACAATATTTAAAAACATCTAATCACATCAATCATCATGGAGAAAAAGAATCTAATTAGGAAGACGAGCAAGGCATTCTTAATTGGAAGTTATCCCTGTTGAGCCTATATTGAATACCATTGGCAACACACCGCTTGTAAATATTTCTTATTTTAGTTCTAATCCCGATGTTCAAATTTTTGCAAAACTAGAAAGTTTTAATCCGTCCGGTTCGTGCAAAGACCGTGTTGCTTTAGCAATGGTGGAAAAAGCCGAAAAATACAACGAATTGAAAAAGGGAGCAAAAATTATTGAGCCCACGTCGGGAAATACTGGCATAGCTCTTGCTTTCGTGTCGGCGGTTAAAGGATACGAATTTACGGCGGTTATGCCCAAGTCAATGAGTCCCGAGCGAAAACAAATGATTGAAGCATTCGGAGGGAAGGTAATACTTGCGGATGGTGGCGAAAGTGAAATTATAAAATGTGCCACGGAGTTATCTGAGAAAGGATATTTTATGCCCAACCAGTTTGAAAATTATGCGAACGTTGAGGTAGCTTATAAAAAATTAGGAAAAGAAATTGTCGAGCAGGTAAAAGATATTGACATATTTGTGGCAGGTATAGGAACCGGAGGAACCATCACTGGCGTCGGGAAAAAACTAAAAGAGGTTAATCCTAATACAAGGGTAATCGGATTTTATTCTCCAGACGAAAAAGTTCAGGGCACGATTAACGTCAAAAATTTTAAACCAAAAATTTTAAACATAGACATAATCGACGACTTAATACCTGCCGAAGAAACCACCTCGATTACAATGATGAAAAAATTATGGCAAAAAGGTTTATTCGTCGGAATGAGTTCGGGTGCAACTCTTAATATCGCCGTTGAGGAATCCAAAAAAATGAAGTGCGGGAAAATAGTAGTTATGTTCGCAGATTCGGGAAATCGATATTTAAGCATTAAGGGATAGGATTAAATATAAAGAAAGTTTAGTAGATTTAAAATAAAATGTTAAAACTATACAACACACTGACGAGAAAGAAAGAAAAATTTGTTCCGATTAAGAAAGGTAAAGTTGGGATTTATACTTGTGGGCCGACGGTTTATTGGTTTGATGCTAAACGGAAGATTTATAAATCTTTAAGTACTTTTAACGATAGCAATCTTTGGATTGTGAATATGCTCCCCGGTGATCTTATGGTTGCCGGATGTTTTTTTTCTGATGAGCTTGGAGGATTTTGTTAATGGAGGATACACTTATTTTTGTAGATAATGGATTTTTTAAGTTAGTTAAAGATAACTTTGAAAAAAAATCTGGGAAAAGAAAAAAACTTTTACAGACTTTTAGGAATATTGCGCAAAAGGAAAATCTTAATCTGAAGCACCTGTTTTTTTATTATGCTCCTCCCTATCAGGACAAAGAGGCTTCTGAGAAGGAAAACAAATTGATGAAAGATTATAGCTTAATAAAAAAAATGATTTCTGGAAAGGGGTGGGCATCTTTTAGGGAGGGAAGATGTCAGAGATTGAAAGTTGATGGGAAATACAAGTATGCACAAAAAGGTGTCGATATTTTGTTAGTGACTGACTTGATGAGATTTGAGAGAAAGTTTCCTGATGTTAAAAAACTTATATTGGTAGCGTGTGATTCGGATTTTGTTCCTGTCATTGAGCAACTAAAGAAAGAAGGGGTGGAAGTTATTTTGTGGACTTATTTTGACAGGAAAAGGAACTCTCCATTTTCAAGATACAACGAACTTCTGAAAACTTGTTCGCGATGGGTTAAATTAAAAAGTGAGGATTTCGATTAGATAGTATGGCACTAAAACTATACAACACACTGACGAGAAAGAAAGAAAAATTTGTTCCAATCAAGAAAGATAAGGTTGGGATTTATACTTGTGGTCCGACGGTTTATTGGTTTGGGCATGCTGGGAACATGAGGGCTTATATTTTTGCGGATGTTTTGAAGCGAGTTTTGATGTTTAATGGTTTTAATGTTAAACATATTATTAATGTAACCGATGTCGGACATTTGACGTCGGATGCGGATGAGGGAGAAGACAAATTAGAAAAGTCGGCAAAAAAGGAAGGCAAGACTGCTAAGGAAATTTCGCATTTTTATTTTGATGCCTTTCTGAAAGACTTTAAGAAATTGAATTTGATTGAGCCGTTTAAGTGGACTTGGGCGACGGAGCATATTAAGGAGCAGATTGAGATGATTGAGATTTTAGAGGAGAAGGGTTATATTTATAAAACGAGTGATGGGATTTATTTTGATACATCGAAGTTTGCAGATTACGGGAAGTTATCGAGAAAGAAAGTTGCAGGGCTTGAAGCTGGGAAAAGAGTTAGGTTGGGCGATAAAAAAAATATTACTGATTTTGCATTGTGGAAATTTTCTAAACCCGAAGACAAAAGGCAACAAGAATGGAACTCGCCCTGGGGACTCGGATTTCCAGGTTGGCATATTGAATGTTCAGCAATGGCATCAAAATATTTAGGAAAACAATTTGATATTCATACCGGGGGCGAAGACCATATTCCGGTGCATCACGAAAACGAGCTTGCGCAAAGTGAGGGAGCTTTCGAAGTTAATCCCTGGGTAAACTACTGGATGCACGGAGGATTCTTAAATTTCAAGGGCGGGAAGATGTCGAAATCGGCGGGGACCGTTAAGACAATTAGCGAATTAGAGAAAGGTGGAGTTAGTGCTTTAACTTATAGATATTTTACATATACCGCGCATTACAGAAAGCCGTTAACTTGGAGTGAAGATGCACTTGAGTCGGCGACGAGTTCTTATAAAAAATTAAAGAATATTATTGGCGGAATTAAAAATACCGAAGGTGTAAACAAAAAATATTTAGAAGAGTTCGAAGATAGAATTAATGACGACTTAGATATGCCAGGGGCGATTGCAGTTTTATGGAAGCTAATCCGAGATGAAAAAGCTGAAGGAAAAATTAAAACGATTAAAAAAATGGATGAAGTTTTTGGGTTGAAACTTTTGGAGAAAGAAAAAATTGAAATTCCGTCGGAGATTAAAAAATTGGCAGACGAAAGAGAGAAGGCGAGGAATGAAAAAGATTGGAAAAAGTCTGATGAATTACGTGAAGAATTAAAGAAGAGGGGATGGATTGTTAGAGATGAGAAAGAGGGATATGAATTGGAGAAATATGGAAATTGAAAATATAAAAGACAAACTTGAAAAAGCGATTGTTGCAGTTGCTACAATTAATCCTAATAATAGACCCCATGCAATTGCAATTATGTATGCAAAAGTTAAAGAGGGCAAAATTATAATAACAAATAATTATATGAAGTCGACTATTCAAAATTTAAAAATTAATCCTTATGTCTCCTTGGTTTTTTGGGAAGGCAAAAGGGGATGGGAAATTAATGGAAAAGTCGATTATTTTGATTACGGAGAATGGCTAGATTTTGTGAAGAATTTGCCAGAAAATAAAAACGAGCCCGTTAATGGAGCATTAGTTGTTAGTGTAGAAAATATCAAGGAGCTGGGATAAAAATGAATAAACCAGAAAACCAAGATTGCCCATGTACTTCAGATTGTCCTCGTCATGGAAAATGTAATGAATGCCAAAAGTATCATCGTAAACATAGCGGAAAAACTTCTTGCGGAATATGATTAATATTTCCAAAACTATGCAGATTCTCTCGAAGAAATATCCGCGTTCCACAACTACTTTGAATTCGATGAGAGGAAGCTCCACACCATTTGAAATTTTGATTTCATGTTTACTTTCTTTAAGGACGAGAGATGAGGTGACAGATGTTGTTTCGAGAGATTTATTCAGGGTTGCCAACACTCCAGAAAAAATTGCAAAGTTACCAATATCCAAACTAAAAAAAATCATTTTTAAAACCGGGCATTTCAACAAAAAAGCCGAAACTCTAAAATCAGTTTCCAAAGAATTAATTAAAAAATTTAATAGCAAAGTGCCAGATAGCTACGACGAGTTAATTTCAATCAAAGGCGTTGGACCAAAAACTGCGAACATTGTTTTGGCATTTGCTTTTGGAAAATTGGTTTTGCCGATTGATGTTCACTGTCACAGAATTCCAAATCGGCTTGGTTGGATTAAAACAAAAACTCCCGAGCAGACAGAAGCGGAACTTACAAAAATTTTACCAAAAAAATATTGGAGAGATTTTAATTCCGCATTTGTCCAATTCGGTAGAGAAATCT
>JBDRJI010000108.1:0-13839 GCA_043815105.1 archaeon | reverse complement strand
GGATATTGTTTGGGCGATTTCTAAAAAATCAAAAAAAGACTTGGCGGATGTTCAGGCAAAAGATTTAATGAAGCGAAAAGTTATTACAATAAGACCGGGTGCTGATATAATTGAAGCTATGGAAAAGTTCAAAAAGGAAACTATTCGGCGTCTGCCTGTTGTTGAGAATGGAAAACTTATTGGAATAATAACGGCAAATGATATCTTGAGAATTGATCCGGGACTTTTTCAAATTATGTCAGAGACAATCAAAATAAAAGAAGAAACTGAAAAACTTAAACGAAGTGATATAAGTGCTTTACAAGAACATGGTACTTGTGAGGAATGCGGTGAATTTGATGTTCTTTATCACGATGAGTCTCAGTGGCTCTGCGAGTCTTGTTATGCCAAACGATAACGTTTATATATTATGTTTCTTTTAAATTTTTAAGATGGCACAGAGAAAAGAGGTTTACAAAGAAAAGCTTAAACAGACAGGATATTGGCAATATAAAGAAATCTATGATATGGCATTTAGTTGGTTGAAAGATCGAAGCTATCTTCTTAGAGAAGACCTCTACAATGAAAAACTTCTAAGTAACGGGAAGGAAGTGGTTATAAAATGGGTTGCTGTAAAAAAGATTACGGATTATTTTATGTTTGAGATAATATTGGAATGGCATATTTTGGGAATGAAAGATGCAGAGGTTGAAGTTGATGGTGTTAAAGTTAAAACCAATAAGGGCGAAGTCGAAATTGTCTTCAAGGCTAATATTGTTAAAGATTATGAAAAAAGATGGGAAGATAAGCCCATATGGAAGTTTTTGCGTGGGGTATATGAAAAATATGTTATTGGAGAGACAGTTGACCAATATGAAGATGACCTTGAAGATGAAGTAAAGGAGATGGTGAGTGATATTAAGGCACTTCTCCGAATTCCAGGGCGTTTTTGATTAAATGCGCACCAAATCACAATAATGCTTATAAAATAATTTTAACATTATAATAATATGAAAAAAATATTCTTATTTTTGATGGCGGGACTATTATGTCTTAATTTGATTTCAGCTCTAGAAATATCAGCGGAATATAGCACGGATGTCGTCGTCCGCTACGTCGAAAACTCGATTGATTTAACTTTAGAAATTACGAATGCGTCTCAAGGAACATATAATCTTTATACTTTGGCCGACGTTTCAATCCGTCCATCTGAGACATTTGTGGTGACAGAAAGTCCGGTCGAAAAGAAGTTTACCATAACACCAACGGATAATCTTGATGTAGAAGGTCGTTATGCATTTACTTACACTTTGAATCATCGGGGCGTTGAAAAGGTGAACGAGAAATTTGTAATTAATTTGATGAATCTTGAAGATGTTTTGGAAATAAGTTCGGATTCGATTGTTCCAACATCAGGTCAGGTTTCGTTTTATGTTCAGAATAAGGAATCTGTGAGCTTGAAAAATTTGTCCGCGAAATTTTCTTCAATTTTGTTTGAGGTTGAAAAAACTTTTGATTTAGGACCAAATGAAAAGCTTGAAATTTTTGTTGATGCTGATAAGGGGAAACTTGAAAAAACGAAAGCGGGTGTTTATGTAATTGAGTCGGTTTTTCAGACCGAAAAAGGGGGAAGAAGAATTGATGGTAATTTATATCTTGGGGAGAAAAAAGGGATAACTTCAACTGAAGACAAATCGGGTTTTTTGATTCAGACAGAAATTATAACAAAAGTTAACGTCGGTAATGTTATAGAAAGCGTTCAGATAAAATTAAACCGAAATATTTTGTCTAGACTTTTTACGAGTTTTAGTATTGAGCCGGCAATTGTTGAGCGGAAGGGTTTGGTAATTGAATATACGTGGATAAAAGAAAAGTTGAATCCGACGGAAGCATATATTGTGAAGGCGAAAACTAATTATGTTTTACCGTTTTTAATTATTGTGGTAGCTGTTTTGGCATTATTTGGGTTCAAGCGATTTTCTGAAACGAAGCTTGAAGTAAAAAAATCTGTCTCTCACGTGAAGACAAAAAACGACGAGTTCGCACTCAGGGTAACTCTGTCGCTGAAAGCAAGGAAGGGCGTTGAGAACGTAACCTTGATAGATAAAGTTCCGGCAATCGTAAAAATTTACAGGAAATTTGGAATGGTCAAGCCGGATAAAATTGATGCAGAGAGTCGGAGAATCCACTGGCGCGTTGGTGATTTAAATGCCGGCGAAGAGCGAATTTTTACTTACATAGTTTATTCGAAGGTTGGCGTAGTCGGAAAGTTTTCGCTTCCGGAAGCACTGGCGGTTTTCGAAAAAGACGAAAAAATTCACGAAGTTGATTCTAATAAAGTTTTTTTTATGAGCGACCAAATTAAGGGTGACTAATTTTATGGAAAGAATTGATAAAATCCAGGCAAAACTCAAACATAAAGTTGAAGATTTTATCGTCGAGGAAATTGGCGAAAAATGGGACGCTAAAGTTTCAAATGAATTTATTCCGAATACAATTCCTAATCTTGGCAATTTAGATATGGAAAATCCGAGAGAGTTCTTGTGGTGCGAAATGGAAAAGCGAGATATGGACCATTTCTCTGCGATTAAAGAAGTTGCGAGATTGCTTGGGAAGGGAGTTGATGCAATTGGCTATGCTGGAACAAAAGACAAGCGGGCTTGGACATCCCAAAGAATTTCAATATTTACTCCCGATATAGAGAAAGTAAAGTCATTTTGCCATCCAAAAATTATTTTAAAAAATTTCAAGTGGAATAAGCGAAAAATAAAAATGGGTTATTTGGAGGCAAATCGTTTCGGAATAATTTTAAGAGATATTGAAAAAAGGGATGCAATGAAGATAACTAAACACATTCGGAATATTGGGTGGTTCCCAAATTATTTTGGTCCGCAGAGATTTGGGGTAAAAGGAAATAATGTCAAGATTGGAAAGCTAATTCTTAAAAGAAAATTTGAAGAAGCAATCTGGGAAATTTCTGAAGATAATCAACGTCAGGGAGAATATATGAAATATCATTTAGAAAGAAATCCCGACGACTTTCTCGGAGCGATTAAAAAAGCCGAGCGAAAAAATATGCTAATGTTTGTTCACTCGGTTCAGTCAAAGATATTTAATGAAATTTTAGAACAAGCTCTCGAAGAGAATTTGGATTTTACTAAAAAAGGACAGACGAGTTGTTTATTAGTTGGATATAAGACAAGATTTTACGACGGACGTCTTGGCGAAATTGAGCAACAGGTTTTAGCGAATCATAATTTAAAACTTGAAGATTTTGATATTAAAGAAATTCCTTATTTGAGAATTAAGGGTTCTTTCCGAAAAGCTGTAACCGAGATTTCAGGTCTTGAAGTGGAAACATCCGACGACGAGGAGTTTGAGGGTTCTAAAAAAATTACATTAAAATTTACACTACCATCGGGAGTTTATGCGACGACTTTTTTGGAATTGTTTTTTTGTTTTGCGTAACTTTATTAAATACCTTTAACATAAATTTATATGAAAGAGTCGATAAGAACTGGTGTTTCGTTTGGTCTAACTTCTGGGATTATTACGACGCTGGGAATCATGGTGGGTTTGGATGCGGGCACCGGTCTTCGGTTGGCGGTTATTGGCGGGATTTTAACTATTGCTATTGCGGATGCGTTCTCCGACGCACTTGGTATTCACATTTCTGAAGAAGCATCAAGACGAAACGGGCATGAAGCAGTATGGGAAGCGACCTTCGCAACCTTTTTTACCAAACTTATTGTTGCCTTGTCGTTCTTAATTCCAGTTTTTCTTTTTGAGTTATCGACTGCTATAAAAGTAAATTTAGCATGGGGATTATTTTTAATTGTGATTTTTAATTATTTTCTCGCGAAGGCACGAAAAGAAAAACCCTTGCTGATAATTTCCGAACATGTTTTAATTGCTGTGGTGGTAGTCGCGATAACTTTTTTCTTGGGAAAATTCATAGCGGTCTATTTTGGTTGAAATAAAAATAGGGATCGAACTCCCGGCCGAAACCGAGAGCCTGATTAAATAATATGCTAATTTAGGTTTTTAAGGTTTTGGATAAGATAAATATATCTGCGGATTGTACATAATTAAAGTTTTAAGAAGTCTTAAAAACCTACTTTCTTGAATATTTATATGACAGAAAACTTAGACATCTCAAAAATAGACACGATAAATGTGGGCATAGTCGGACATATTGACCACGGGAAAACTACACTTTTGCAAAGGTTGTCAGGCAAATGGGCAGATACGCACTCTGAGGAATTGAAGCGAGGAATTACTATAAAGTTGGGTTATGCGGATGCAATTATAAGAGATGATAATGGGGTCTTAACGGTAGATAAAAATTCCAAAGGAAAGCCTGTACGATATATTACTTTTGTCGACGCGCCTGGACACGAAATGTTAATGGCGACAATGCTTTCTGGTGCGGCAATTATGGATGCGGCAATTTTAGTTATCGGAGCTAACGAAGGAATCAAACCACAAACGCAAGAGCATCTCATTGCGCTAAAGGCAAAGAAAATTAAAAATATAATTATTGTTCAAAATAAAATCGACCTTGTTTCAAAAGAGCAAGCGATAAATAGTTACAATACAATTAAACAATTTGTTAAGGGAACGATTGCAGAGAACGCGCCGATTATTCCGGTCTCAGCTTCGCAGGGAGTTAATATAGATAAAATTCTGATTGAGTTGTGTAATATAGAAATTTCAAAACCAGATTTAAATGAGAAGCCGATATTTTTGATTGCTCGGAGTTTTGATATCAACAAACCTGGGGTAGAAATTGCCAGTCTTCACGGCGGGGTTCTTGGTGGTGCTTTGAAACAAGGAAGTTTAAAAATCGGGGACGTAATTGAAATTAAGCCGGGCTATTCTTATAAAAAACAAGATACATACTACTACAAAACTGTAAAGTCAAAAATCGTCTCAATGCAAAAAGGTGGGTATCAAATATCCAAGGCAGTGCCGGGAGGAAGTTTAGCAATCGAAACAGAACTTGACCCCGCTTTGACAAAGGCCGATGCGCTTTCGGGTAGCGTGGCTTCTATTGAAGGGATACTTCCAGAGATTACAGAAAAAATAACGATAAAATATACTTTATTTGACAAAATGTTAGGAACGGAAAAACACGAACCGGTTCAGAATTTAAAACCAAATGAGATGTTGATGCTTAGTCTAAATACCTCAATTACCGTCGGGCAGATTATTAAAACAGATAAAGATTCTGTTGATTTGTCTCTAAAAATACCGGTTGTTCCGCTTAAGGGAGAATCAATTGGGATTGCACGAAATTTGAATGGGCATTGGCGATTAATAGGGTTTGGAGAAATTATTTAAAGTCAAAGTATTATTCTAAACCATGCCAGAACAAAAAGAAGTGACGCCAAAACCTATTCCTAAAAAAATAAATTATGGATATGCCGGCAAAGAATCTCTGAGTGAGAGTATTGGGAAATCGTTTCCAAAGCAGTTGATTCCAACAAAAAGAATGGGTCCTATTTTGGGGTGGATATTTTTTATTGTTGTAGTAATTGCTTTAATACAATTCCCGTATGGTCAAATGTTATCTGGGAATATAAATATAATAATCAGCATTGGTTATCCCTGGCATTTTTTTGAGTTCGATTTGTCTAATGGGGGCGGTTCTCCATTATTGTTAGCGAATCTTTTTCTCGACATTATACTTTACGTAATAGTAGCCTATTTAATAGATGTAGCCTTAAACTTAGTATTAGAAAATCCACTTCTTAAATCTGAAGAGCAAAAGCAACAGCAACCTGTAGTTTTTAAGGACAAGAATCCAACTGTGGCAGAAAAAATAACAAAAAAAGTTTTTGAGAAAGTTGCAGGATAATTATTTATTTTCTTCAACTTCTACAATTCCTTCGTCCGTTGGTACTCTGATTAGGTCGCTAACTTTATCTTTATCCTTTAGTCTAATAACTCTAACTCCCTGAGTGGCTCTACCCATTATTCTGATATTTTTTAGAGGCATTCTAATTACGATTCCCTTCTTTGTCGTTATGATAACATTATCAGAATTACCAACTGAAAGCGAAGTTGTAATCTTGCCTGTTTTATCGGTCACCTTCATGTTGATAACGCCCTTGCCGGCTCTTCCGGTTAAACGATAGTCGCCAATTTCGCTTCGCTTACCATATCCTTTTTGTGTGATAGTTAAAATAGAAAATTTTGACTCATCTTCTAATGGCAAGACTTCAAGTGATACAACTTTGTCGTCGTTGCTCATCTTAATTCCGGTCACGCCGTATGAAGCTCTACCCATAGAACGAACATCACTTGAATTAAATCTGATTGCTTGACCGTTCTTTGTAACCAGAAGAACTCCCTGTTTTTCTTTCAGTGGTTTGACACCGATTAAAACATCGTTAGTTTCCGCAACTTTGATTGCCTTAATTCCGCCTTTTCTGGGATTTGCAAACTGTGACAATTCTATTTTTTTAACAACACCTTTTTCTGTCGCCATCATTAAATAATCCTCAAACTTTTTGACAGCTAAAATTGAAGTTATCTTTTCATCTTTCAGCTCAAGTAAATTTATAATTGCCTTGCCTTTTGTTAGCTTGGTGGAAGCAGGAATTTTATACGCCTTCAACCAATGCACCTTTCCCTTGTCGGTGAAAAATAGTATATAGTCATGTGTCGAGCAGGTCAATAATTCCTTGACAAAATCATCTTCGGTCAAATCTGATCCAATTACTCCCTTACCTCCTCTCCTCTGTTCTTTATATTGTTGCAAGTCAAGTCTTTTCATATAGCCCTTATCAGTTATAGTTACGACGACATCCTTTTTCTCAACTAAATCCCTCTCTTCAAATTCCGAAACTTCCCCTACAATTTTCGTTCTCCGATTATCTCCATAATTATCTTTTAATTCGTTTAATTCTTTTTTAATAATTTTTAAAATCAGTTGCTCGTCTCCAAGGATTTTATTCAATTTTTCAATTAACTCTTTCAGGTTTTTATCTTCGCCTTTTAATTTATCAAATTCTAAATTAGTAATCTGATGTAGTCTCATATCCAAAATCGCTTCAACCTGAGTATCACTCAAATTATATCTAATTTTTAACTGTGTTCCCGCATCCACTTTCGTTTTTGCTGCCCGAATCAATCGAACAACTTCATCAATATTTGATTGTGCAACTAAAAGACCCTCGACGATGTGCAATCTTTTCTCAGCCTTAGTTAAATCAAATTCCTTAGTTTTTCTAATAATAACTTGTCGATGTCCCACGTATACCTCAACATATTTACGCAAAGTCAATAGCTTCGGTACACGATTTACTAATGCCAACATATTAGCATTAAAACTGATTCTCAATTGTGTGTATTTGTATAATCTATTCAGAGTGAATTTTGGTTCGCTACCTTTCCGTAGTTCAATAACAACACGGACTTTTCCTCTCGCTGACTCGTCTCGGATGTCTACAATATCGGGAAATTTTTTATCTCGAACCAAATTAGCAATCTGTTCAATTAGTAGCGATTTATTTACTTGATACGGAATTTCGCTAATTATAATTTTAGTTTTTCCCTTGGCCGATTTCGACTCTTCAACACTAGCTTTACCATCTAAAATCAATCTTCCTTTACCTTCTGTATAGATTTTTTTAATCTCACCACTTACCATTCCTCCGGTCGGAAAATCTGGAGCTTTAATGGCGGTAATTAATTCCTTATCTTCGCAATTTGGATTTTCTAGATAAGTTAGAATTGCGTCACAGGTATTGTTTAAATTGTGCGGAGGAATATTTGTAGCCATACCAACAGCGATACCAGATGCTCCGTTCAAAAATAAATTCGGCAATTTGCCGGGTGTAATTATTGGCTCATCAAGAGTATTATCATAATTCTTCATCATCTCAACTGTGTTTTTATCAATGTCCATCAATAATTCTTCCGAAATCTTTTCCATTTTCGCCTCGGTATACCTAGAAGCAGCAGCGCTATCCCCGTCCATGCTACCAAAATTGCCTTGACCTACAACTAACGGATATCTTAACGACCAACTCTGCGCCATTCTAACCATAGCGTCATAAATCGAGGCGTCCCCGTGCGGATGATATTTACCCATTGTGTCACCGACAATTCTACCGGATTTTTTTGTCTGCTTATTATGAAAAATACCCATCTCATTCATGGTCCAAAGAATTCTACGATGAACTGGCTTTAAACCATCTTCTGCCGACGGTAACGCTCGGGCAATAATTACTGACATAGCATAATTCAAATAAGCCTCGCGCATTTCCTCAGAAATCTTTACATCAATCAATTCTTTTGCCTCTACCGACGCTTTCAACTCTTCTAATCGCTTCTGTGCTTCTTCGGCATCTTTAACCGCTTTATCAAAACCCTCGACCTCTTTCACATTTCCATTCTCAATAATTCCTTCATTCATTTTTTACTTTTCCTACATTTAATTAAATAAAAGATTTTTCCTTTTTGAATTTTCTCTATAGTGAATCCAGTTTCATCTAAAATATTTTTGATTTCATCTTTTGAAAATTGTTCTGAAATTGCATTATTATCCAAACCCACTTTCCCGCTTTTTTTATCTATAACATGTATTTCATTGGGAACAAATTTATTATAAAGTTGCATCCTGCAATCAAAAGCATCCTCATTATAGATACTAAAAGCTAAAATGCCATCATCTTTTAAAATTCTTTTAACCTCTTTAAGTATTTTAAATTTATGATCCCCGAAATTAGAAAAAGTTAATCCTATAAATACAACATCTATAAACTTATTGCTAAAATTTGTTTTAACAGCATCCTCTAAAAATATTTCTACATTCTCAAGTTCGGCAACATTTTTTTTACAATCTTTAATCGCAGTTTCATCATAATCAAGACCATATACTTTATTAAAGAAACTAGAAACAAAAATTAAAGTTCTGCCATCTCCACATCCTAAGTCTAAAATATTTTTTTCATTCGAAGAAATTTGCTCTAAGAATTTTCCCTCTTCTTTAAAATATTCCCTATATTCTGTAGTTGGATTGGTCTCTATTTCTTTCCATAAGTCAATAGTTGAGCCCTCTATATTTTCATTCATTTTTTAGCCCTCCTAATTTTTTTAACAACTTTCTTTTTTATTTTATTCGACGACATTAAAGCTTTTTCAGTTGTAACCAATATGGGAAAACTCTGTAGTTCAAATTTACATTTTCCACATCTCATCCTTGGAACAACTCCAAATAAATTGCCTAACTCAAAAACATATTTTACATCGCGTGATTTACACTTTGGACAAAACGAAACTTTAATTTGTTTTTCGCAATCACAAGATTTACAGCTACATACCATTATAAATCAACCTCCGATAATTGTTTAATTAAATCATTGGAATCTTCATATTCAATTACATTTTCAGCCAATTCCCTTAAGTAAGTACCCTTCACATTTTTATTAATAATTAAAACTATTTTCTTATTATTTGCCAAACAATAACCTATCTCCATCAACATTCCCTCACTCTTTCTTTCTGATCTAACAATTGCAAAAGATGCATCTGAATTATCAATCTCTCTAAATGCATGATTCATCATTTCTTGCTTAGTTTTCCCCTGAAACTTTTCTTCATTCTCTTTCAAAGTAGAATAATATGTATGTCCTTTGTCGTCAAGAATTTTATATATTTTTTCCAACTCTATATATAAATTATTTATATCTTCTCCTGTAACTGCCTGACCAATAAAAAATTTCACAAATCAACCTCCGCCTTATCTGCATTCTCTTCTATAAAAGCTCTTCGTGGAGCGACTACATCTCCCATTAATAAACTAAAAGTTTCATCGGCTATAACTCCGCCCTCAATAGAAACTTGTTTTAATCGTCGCGTTTTTGGATTCATTGTCGTATCCCACAATTGCTCGTCGTTCATTTCACCAAGACCTTTAAATCGACTAACTTCAACTTTTCCGCCAAGCTCATCCATTTTCTTTTTTAACTCATCGCTTGTATAAGCATAGTAATCTTTCGTTCCTTTCTTAAGTTTGTAAAATGGTGGCACTGCAATAAAAATATGTCCTGCCTTAATTAGTTCTGGAAGATATCGGAAAAACAGGGTTAGCAATAGTGCTTTAATATGCTGTCCATCAACATCCGCATCTGTCATAATTATAATTTTATTATATCTTAATTTCGAAATATCAAAGCTATCTCCGACGCTGGTTCCAATTGCTGTAATTAAATTTGAAATTTGTTCTGATGCAAGTGCCTTTGCAGGATTTGACTTTTCGACATTCAAAACTTTTCCTCTTAATGGTAAGATAGCTTGAATTTCTCGATTACGACCACCCTTAGCGGTGCCCCCTGCCGAATCACCCTCAACAACATAAAGTTCAGTTAATTCCCTTTTTCTACTTGAGCAGTCGGCTAATTTTCCAGGCAAACCAGAACCAACGCCCAATGCATTTTTTCGTCGGACTAAGTCTTTGGCTTTTTTAGCGGCCTCCCTCGCCCTTAAGGCGAATGAAGCCTTGGTTAAAATTGCCTTGGCAACAACAGGATTCTCTTCTAAGAAATCATTCAAAGCCGACGTCGCCATTGAATCAACAATTCCCTTAATTTCACCATTGCCTAACTTTGTTTTAGTCTGACCCTCAAATTGCGGATTACTCATTTTTAAAGAAATCACGGCGGTAATGCCTTCACGAACATCGTCCCCTGTTAGCTTTTGTCCTTTTTTTAAAATTCCTTTTTTCGTTCCATAATCATTAATTACTCTCGTCAATGCCGACTTTAAACCAATAACATGAGTTCCACCCTCAATTGTGTTGATTGTATTTACGAATCCCTGAATATTTTCATTATAAGAATCCGAATACTGAATCGCAACTTCTACAATAACTCCACCGTCCTCTCTTTTGAAATAAATTGGCTTCTGGTGAATTGGTTTTCTTGTTTTATTTAGCCACTTAACAAATTCAATTAATCCTCCCTGATAATGAAATGTATCACTTTTTTCTTGCTCCCCCCTTAAGTCTTTTAATATAATTTTCAAACCTGCATTTAAGAAACAGGTTTCTCTAAATCTAGTTGACATGGTCTTGTAATCAAAATCAGTTGTAGAAAAAATACTGTCATCAGCCATAAATATAATTTTTGTCCCGTGTGATTCTAAGTTTGTTTTTCCAATAATTTCCATGTCGCCTTTTGGTATACCAATTTTATAACTCTGCGAATAAATTTTTCCGTTTTTCATAACCTCAACTTTCATATCTTTCGAGAGTGCCGCAACAACCGAAATTCCGACACCGTGTAATCCTCCAGAAACGGCATATGTTTTATTGTCAAATTTACCTCCAGCGTGAAGTTTTGTAACGATAATTTCCATCGCCGGTCTTTTGTAGATAGGATGTAAATCAACAGGCATACCTCGGCCGTCGTCTTCAACCATTACAGAATTATCTTTGTCGATTGTGACGTTAATCGTCGTAGCTATTCCCGCCATATGCTCGTCGACTGAGTTGTCCAAGACTTCCCAGACTAGGTGATGCAAACCGTACTTATCAGTAGAACCGATATACATTCCGGGACGTTTTCTCACTGCTTCAAGTCCCTCTAAAACCGTAATGTCCTTTGCTGAATAATCTGTATTAGTCATAATAAATTCCTCTTTGTAACATTAAAAAACACTTTTAGTTTATAAACGTTTAGGTAGAAAAATTAAAATTTGTCGTCGCTGAAGGGAAAATTAGATTAGAAACTGACTAGAAAACACATTTTACTTCAAACTTTTCTTCGCCGCATATTTTGCCTTCTCGGCTTTAACAACAGCCGACTTTCTTACCCAATTAACTTTTTTGGATAGTCTTCCCATTTCCATATTTTTCCGACACTTTGAGCAGCAGTAATATCTAACCGAACTATCTTTCTGAACTACAGTAGTTCCTTTAGGAAATTCATATGCATTTTTACAAAAAGAACAGACTGGCATTTTAATCCTTTCCTCCACGACTTACTCTTTTACCCATTCGTCTTGCTTCAATTTCGGTTTCTCTTAACATTAAAACATCCCTATCTTTTATTGGTCCTCGCACGTTTCGTCTCATTGATTTTCCTCTATTTTTCCCCTGTAAAATTTTGCATCTAACCTGAGTAATTTCGCCACGGGTTCCACCTCTCCCAATAATTCCTTCAACAATCGCCGGAACTGCACCCTCTTCGGTAAGTTTATCCGAACCTTTCGACCCGCCAGCCTTCTTTTCTTGTTTCTTTTCCTGCTTCTTTTCTTGTTTAGCCATTTTTATTTTTGAAATATTATTAATGTTAGTTTAGTCAACTTCATTCCTTCTGCTGAGTGAAATATTTACTCGATAGAATCAAGCTGAGCTTCGCCCGCTTCAACAACAGCGACTGCCGCTGTAGGTCTGTTGATTCCGACCGAGATTCCTAATTTTTCTCGCGAATCTGCCTTAGCAAACTTGATGCCTTTCTCTTTACAAAGAATAGGTAAGTGCTGTGTTAATTCTTTTGGGTCAACATCGGAAGCGACGACAACTAACTTTGCAACGCCTCGCTCGACGCACTTTGTTACTTCGTTTACTCCTTTATCAACTTTTCCGGTTCTAGCTGCTTTCTCTACAATGTCATATATGGATTCCATTTTTTATTTTTTTATTTAATTCCAATCGAGAATAAATCCTCGCGCCAAAGCGTTCATTGGTATAACTTAAGCGAAATTTTGGTTTATAAAACTATCGCCACAAAACTTCAACTTCATCCGTCCTTTCCCTTGGTGCGATATCAACTTTATCCAAATCAGTTTCAAAAATTCCAGCCTTATACATTTTCAATCCTAAATATCCAATCATCCCGGCATTGTCGACGAGCAAACTTTTTTCCGGGCAAAAAAATTTCACGCCTCTTTCTTCGCACATAATTTTACACATTTCTTGTAGTCTTGGGTTGCAGGCAACGCCACCCCCGAGCAATAATTCTTTTTTGCCTGTATGTGCCAACGCCCTCTCTGCCGCCTCAACCAACATCGCAAAAACAACCTCCTGCATTGAATATGATAAATCCCGAATGTCAGAACCTTTATTTAATAAATTTTTCAACTTTGTCTGTAGCCCGGAAAACGAGACATCCATTCCTTTGATGGAATAAGGTAACTCGATAAGCTTAGATTTGTCTTCGCACTCTTCCGCCAATTTCTGAATCTTTGGACCTCCCGGAAAACCTAAGCCAGCATATCTCGCAAAACCGTCGATAAAATTCCCAACCCCCAAATCTAGCGTCTCGCCAAAAACTCGATACTTCCCGGCTTCGTAAGCAATTATCTGAGTATTCGCGCCGGAGGCATAAAGCATGACCGGGTCTTTCGCGCCTACGGTCTTGCCAATTTCTAAATGTGCGACGCAATGATTAACCATAACAATGGGAACATTTAATTTCTCCGCTATCTTTTTTGCAAAAGCCATTCCTTCCAATAAACATGGAGCCAGTCCGGGAGCGTTTGAAAATGCAATCACTTTAATTTTGGTTTCATCAATACCGGCTTCGGATAGAGCTTTTTTATAAATTTTTGGCGCAACTTTTTTGTGATGCTCTCGAACTTCCATTGGAATCATCCCGCCCTCTTTGGTTGTATAACTATCTTTAACATTAGATAAAATACTCCCGTTCCAATCCAAGACAGCCACGCCGAAAGTATGTGCCGTCGATTCAATTCCTAAGATGTATTTTACCATTTTCCAATTTTCTTCGCATAAGATTTAATTTTTTTGGGAGAAAGATACAAATACTTTAATTTCTCAAAAGATTCATCCTTACTCCTATATCTTGATAATCTTTGAGAATAAAGCTCCTTTGCATAACCTTTTCT
>JBDRJI010000107.1:0-5180 GCA_043815105.1 archaeon | reverse complement strand
CTAATATCGGACCGATATAAATTTTCAACCCAGTTTTTTCTGCAATTTTCTGAACATTCACACGAAACATTCGTATTGTCGGAAATGTTATTGCAATTTTTGCAGATGATTTTTTAACTGCCTTTATCCTTCTCAAAATTGGAATAATATAAGCTTCAAAATTTAAAATAATTTGTTTTACCTGATTGTCACTTACCTTTTCCCTAAGAACTTCTCCGAGTGGAGTTTCGGTTGCGACTGCATTGAATTGCAAATCCGGTGCACGTCTAGAATCGTCATTTTCGATTGTATACCTATTTCCAACTTTATATTGAGTCGCAAGCCATTTTAAGTTAGCTTCAGTGCCAGCTATGGCTTGTTTGTCTTTGTCAATACCATAAACATTTATTCGTTTCAAGAGATCCTCTTGAAGTATACCGCCTATTCCGCAAAAAGGATCTAACAATAAATCGTAAGTTTTAGCTCCTGAAAGATTAATCAATATTTTCGAAAGTCGAGGAGAGATTGCAAGAAATTCCCTTCTGACGGGTTTATTCATGTCTCTATTTTTAACTTCTGTATTATCATATCCTTGCGTTGCTGTGCCAAAATAAATTATACTATTATGTTCGTGGTAAAAAATATAAAAATTCGCTTTTGGCAACTCGTGTTTTTCGCCACCCTGAAATTCAATTCGTTTTCGACCATGTTTCATCATCGCCTTCTTTTTTCTTTCCTTAAACTTATCCTTTAAAATTTGTGCATCCTGATTGCCAAATACTGCATAAGAAAATTTGTCCGCTGGAATAATTTCATTTTGATCAATATGTTTTATGAACTCTTGATGTGTTCCTTCAAGGGTAATTTGCCCAAGCCACATTACGCCACCGAACTCTTGAATGTCGAATCTCTCGCCTTCATTCGTTTCTATAATTAAAAAATTCTCTTCAAATAAAATTTCTTTGTGAGTCCTATTTCGAGCTTTTAGAAATTCTAAGACTTCCAGTCTCGATAGCTCTGGGTTTCTGCCTAGGATAAAAAATACCCTCACAGATTTGGTTTGACTATTGGTTGGGGCACGCTGTACCCTCACAGATTTATTATTATTGTTTGTTGGAGTTGTTTTCATGAGAATAAAATGAAATTTAAGTTTTTAAGAGTTGGTATATAATCAGAATTAAGCTTTAATCGGAGCTAAAAGAGTTTTGGTTGCGACCTTACATGCTAATCTTGCTTTTATAGACCTGATTAATTTTCGTGCCTCAACTTCTGCCTTTGGATTTTTCACACCAAGAATATAAAGTACTTGGTCTGGTTTTACTAATGCAGCTCGTCCTATTGTTTTTCCAAAAGCCCTACTCATACCAGTTTGCATACGGTCAGCTCCAGCACCAGTAAGCATTTTATTTTCTCTTAAAATATGATGCGGATAAATTTTTACTTCGAGATAAAAATCTTTTCCAAGTTTGACCTGAAGAAAACGATTGAAAAACTGTCGCACGGCTTCAATTGAGTTATCTCGGACTTGACAGTTTTCTTTTGAAATTACATGAATTTGAATTGGATAGTCGCCAGCTTCGAAGCCCTTGAGGTCACCCATTTTAAATTTGACAATTTTAGAATTTGGAACTGTTTTAATATAGGACTTCGTTCTTTTTTTGGAAACTCTGGTGTAAGGTCGCGCGTAACGTTTGCTATATGCGGATGCTTTTCTTAATGCCATTTAGTTTACCTCTACATCAGTGCCGATTGCTTGTCCTGGCAAACCTTTTTCGAAGATTGCTCTAACGACGCCATTGCCACCATGCGCTGAAGAAATTTTACCTGTGATTATCTTTGGTTCTTTACCTGGAGATTTCCAACTCGCCGTTTTCCCGACGAACTCCGCAGCTTTCTCTCGAGAGTCAACACCCGGAATTTCAATAAGGAAGTGTCTAGGGGTATAATTTTTCCGTCCTCTACGGAATTGAATAACCTTCGCAATAACCATATTAGTTGTTTGAAAAATTGGTTTATAAAGATTTAGTTTTGGATTTTGTAGATGTAGTCTTCCAATATCTCACCCTCAATAAACCAACTCAAATTTGCCAAATATTTTTTTAAGAATCTCTAAAGAATCAAAGTTAATCTTTGTTTCTTTACCTTTCCCATCGACAAGTTGTTCCTGAAGTTCTTTCGTATCTGATTTTACCAACTTGTTACCAGATACCTTTTGTATTTTTGAACCCTGAACTATAAAAGTATTCGCCAAGAAAAAAACCTCTGCGCTTGTTTCTTTAGTCTTAATTAAAAACCGAGATTTTTCTGCTATGGCAAGTTCGCATCGTTGAGTATATTCTGCCAACGCTGTTGTAATTTCTGTCGCCAATTTCCTCGCGTTATCCACATTCCTACTTTGCTTTAATGTCAGATTATCTTTTTTCTTACTACTCTTCGCTTCTGTTTTTGCAACATCTTTTTTTGTTTTAGAAATTAGTTTAAGATTATTTAAAAATCTCGGGGGGAGCTGTCCCTTCTGAATTATTTTTTCATCAAACTCTTTCAAAATTAATACTTCAGTTTTTTTCTTTAGCAATGATCCAAGCATTCCAAAAACATCGTTATAGATTTGTTTTATAGATTTTTCCTGAATTCGTTTTTCAATTTGTTCCCTTAATTCTTTTAGTCTTTTAATATAATCGACGGCATTTTTTGAAAGTCGGTCTAACTCCTTACCGTTAATATCTCCAGGTTTTAATTTTCCGTGCTCGTATCTCTTCCAAATTTTTATAATAATTTCTTCAAGAATATCTGCATATTTCTGCTCGACTAACTTTTCTTTAATTACAAAAACTTCCTTAAACTGCTTCACGGTTTCATAAACATTTGGAGGCGCAAGTCCATAAAGCATCAGTACTCCTTGTGTCGGTGTTGAAATTCCCCAAAATAAATCAAGAGTTGCTACATCAAATATTCGTTTCTCGACCGTTTCTTTAAGCTTGTTTCCCGAGGACATAAACATATCAATTGCTTCCGGACTTGGCTTGATTTTTCCCATTCGCAATAAAGATTTCCACGGCAAGAAAGTTCCCCTATCATAAAGTGGAATACCATCCCGAATAAATGTGAACATCACTGGATGAGCATCCTTTACCGCTTCCCAAAATTCTGTCATCAAATAAACCTGAACATTAAGTGTATTTTTGCCCACACCCGCAATTGCTTCAGCTTCCTGAATATAAGAATATATTATTCCCCTCAACTTTTCTTTCAATTCTAACCTTGGCATTCGTTTAACGTCGGTGTCATCTATGACTATGAATACATCAACATCAGAATCTTTTTTCGTCGTACCTGTTGTTAGCGAACCACCAACAACATATGATGTTACATATTTTTCAAATTTTTTTAGAACGAGGGATTTATGGATTTGGGCAACCCGTATATGACTCAGGATTCCCTTATCTATAATAGGATAAGACATCGCGATTGCTTCCATCACTTCAAATTTTGAGTCAAGACCAAGATTCCAGTAATCAATTGGTGTCATCACATGCAACCAAAACTTGTCGTTGATTTTTTTTGCAATTGTAATCGCGTCTAGACGAATTTGCCCAATATTCTTAAATTGTTTTTCCGGAATAATCACCAAAATATGAATCAACCCCTTTTTTGCATCCCCTTCAGAAATCTCGTATTCTTCTTCAATCTTTTTCGCCGCTTGTGCTGGAATTATACCGATAGCCTCGATGGACTTATGTTTTTTTAGAAACTCCGTTTTAAATTTTGTAATTTCTTTTTGGGTCTCGTCCATTTTTTTCTTTAGAGCGTCGTCAACCTGATTAGATGCCGGCAAGCTTCCGAGCTTTGATTTCGAAACATAATCTTTCGACAAATTTTGCTCTACAGACTTTTCTTCAGAATCACTTTTATGTTCTGTCATAATTAGATACCGCACCTTTTGTTTTTAAATGTTGTTACTTTTTATTAATAAGAAAATTAAAGGAAATAATTAAAATGATTCCGCCAGGAATCGGACCTGGGTATCCTCGGTGTAAGCGAGGTGTTCTGCCATTAGACTACGGAATCAATGAAACTTAAAGAAAAAATTTGTTTTTAAAACTTGCTAATCACCATAATTTTTATAAAGTAGCTTAACAATAAATATTTATGGCCTTAAGAAAAATTATCAAAGAAAAGGATAAAATTGTAGAAAAATATTCTATCAAGGCCCCATTTCAGAAATCATGCAAAATCCCTGAGGGATATAAAGATATCGCTGATGCGATTTCTTCAAAGTTAGAAGATTATTGTGTATTTAGCGAGATGGAGCGGACACCCGGTTGTATGGGAATTATTATAGGAGGACATATCCCAAATGAGATATGGGATGGCGTAATTAAAACTACAGACGGGGGAAATATTGATTTAGAAATTGTTCAAAGTTATGAACGACCCTTCGGTCGCCTATTTGAAGTTGAAGCTAAAATGAAATATGCTAATGTTATTTCTGAGGAAGATTTGAATATTATAAGGGATGCTTTTACAAGTTCTGGATTAGAGAGGATTAGTTAGAATCACAAGTGTTTTTATTAATTTGCCTTTATTTATTTATATTGTGATATCTCATCAGTTGCAGGATTATATATTATCATTTTGCCATGGCCTTCGTAAATTTCTAATCTTTGGTCGAAGTAGTATCTTCTGATATAACTGAACCCATCTTTTAACGCCCCTTCCAAGTTTGAGTCTTTTATTTCATATCCCATCTCTTTTATCTTTCACTCGACCTTATATCGAATACTTTCTTTATAAATTTTGTTACATTCAATTTATCATTTTTATTTCATAATCTATCCGTGTTTCTTAGTGCACTTGATTACCACAAAGGTTTATAAGGGAATTTCTGAATCTAATTATATAAATAAGTTAGAGTCCTTGGACGCGAGTCGGGAGGATTCAGTCCGAGATTTTTCTTGGGATTTATTAAAATAGAAAATGGAACAATTCAAAGATTTAGGTCTTTGCGAACATGTTTTGAAAGTAGTTTCAAATAAAAAGTTCGAAAAGCCTAGCGAGATTCAGAAGAAAACGATACCGTTAATTCTTGAAGGAAAGGATGTTATAGCTGGCTCAGCGACGGGCTCGGGTAAAACTTTAGCATTCGGAGCAGGGATGATTAAAAATACAAAAAAGGATGGAATTATTAATGGATTAATTTT
>JBDRJI010000106.1:0-8603 GCA_043815105.1 archaeon | reverse complement strand
ATTGAGATTGAAGATTTGACTGGGGCATCTATTGTCTTGGTAAATAAAGAGAATGATGATTTATTTAGAAGAGCTAAAGAATTGTTGCTGGACGATATTGTTGCGTTTAGGGTTTCTGGATCGAGTAAAATGTTATTTGCGAGCGAGATTATTTATCCGGATGCTAATTTAGAAAAGGAGAGATATGGTAATTATGATGAGTATGTTGCATTTTCTGGGGATTTACATATTGGATCTAAAATGTTTTTAGAGAAGAATTTTTTGAAATTTGTGGCTTGGCTAAATGGCGAGGTAGGAGATGAAAGGCAAAGAGAGATTGCGAGAAAGGTTAAATATTTATTTTTGACGGGGGATAATATAGATGGGATTGGTATTTATTTAGGGCAGGAAGGGTTTTTGAATATTAAAAGTTGTAGGGGGCAGTATCAAAAACTTGGGGAAATTTTGAGGAAGATTCGTGGAGATATTCAGATTATAATGTGTCCGGGGCAGCATGATGCCGTTTGGGTTGGCGAGCCACAATCCATAATTTCTAAGAAATGGGCGCCTGACTTGTATCAGATGGAAAATTTATCTTTAGTTCCGAATCCTGCTTTGGTTGAGATTGGCGGAGGGTTTAAAGTTTTAATGTATCATGGGGCGAGTATTAATCGTTTTATTGATGAAATGTTAAGCATTAGGATAAAGCACGGACATAAATCGCCCACGAAGGTTGTGAGGGAAATTTTGAAGCGAAGGCATCTTGCGCCGATTCATGGATTAATGGATTATGTTCCACGTAAAGACAAAGACCCATTGGTGATAGATGTTATTCCTGATATTATTGCGACGGCAGATCAGCACCGGGCAGAGATTGATTATTATAACAAT
Organism: archaeon; assembly: GCA_043815105.1. Classification (GTDB taxonomy): domain Archaea; phylum Nanobdellota; class Nanobdellia; order Pacearchaeales; family GW2011-AR1; genus JAGVXH01. The sequence goes on along the minus strand of JBDRJI010000106.1, from coordinate 7,733 downwards.
ATTTTAATGATTGCAGGTTCGTGTTGGCAGTTGAAGACGCCATTTGAGGAAAAGATTGGGAATGTGCCGGAACCGTGCAAGGTGCCATTATTTAATTTAAAGACAAGGGAAGTTAAGATTGTTGATTTTAGTGGAGAGATTAAATTAAACGAAGGAAGGGATAGAATTAATTAGATGAAAAAATATTTTGAGTATTTGAAAAAGGGAGTTGATGAGGAATATGAAGTTGCGAATAGGGCGAGGGCGAAGGGCTTAGATCCTGTTGACAGGGTCGAGATTCCGTTGGCAATGACGATGGCAGAGAGAGCGGTTAGTTTGATTTCAACTATTTATCCAAGTTTGCCGATTTTGAAAATTGTAAAGAGGATTTTGGAATTGGAGGAGAAATATGGACAGTTGAATACGACGGTTAGTTTTGTGATTGCGCGGGAAATCGCGGAGGAGAAGTTTTGCAAGTTTAAGGATAAGTTGGAAGCGATTGATGCAGGGATTAGGGTTGGTTTTGCGTATATGACATTGGGAGTTGTGGCTTCGCCGATTGAGGGTTATACTAGTTTAAAGCTGGGGAAAACAAAAAGGGGAGAGGATTATTTTATTGTGAATTTTAGCGGACCTATTCGTTCTGCGGGGACAACTGCGACCTGTTTGGTTTTGATGCTGATTGATTATTTACGGGAGCATTTTGGTTATGCGAAATATGATGCGAGCGAGGAGGAGGTGAAAAGATATATTGTTGAGAATACAGATTTTCACGAGAGGGTTTCGAATTTGCAGTATTTTCCCACCGAAGAGGAGATGGAATTTTTGGCTTCGCATTTGCCTATTCAAATTGACGGAGAGCCGACGAGTAAGAGAGAGGTTTCGAATTATAAAGATTTGGCCAGGGTTGAGACGAATTTTATTAGAGGGGGGATGTGTTTGACTTTTTCGGAGGGATTGGCTCAGAAGGCGGGGAAGGCGGTTGGTCGTTTGAATTCATGTAAGGATAATGGGTTGAAATGTAGTGGGTTTGATTGGCTGGAAGATTATTTGACTTTGCATAAAAAAAGAGAAGATGGAAATGAGAGTATTATTGCTACCTATATTAAAGATTTAGTTGCGGGGCGTCCGGTTTATGGACATCCCTCTCGAAGTGGTGGTTTTAGATTTAGATATGGTCGGAGTCGAACGGCGGGATTTAGTGCGGTATCTATCCATCCTGCGACGATGGGAATTTCTGACGGATTTTTGTCTCATGGGACGCAGTTGAAAATTGAGAGGCCGACGAAGGGGTGTATTATCACGTCTTGTGATTCTATCGATGGTCCTATTGTTAGATTAAAGGATGGTTCGGTTAGAAGATTGAGCGATTTTGAAGAGGCAAAAAAATTATGCAAAGAGGTGGACGAAATTATTTATCTTGGCGATATTTTATTTCCGCTGGGAGATGTGATTGATAGAAATGCGGATTTGGTGAAGCCTGGGTATGTTGAAGAGTGGTGGAAGTTAGAAGTTATGCACGAGGTTAGTGTTGAGGGGGAAGTTGATTTAGATAAAGCGATGGAGATTAGTAGAAAATATGGAGTGGCGCTATACCCGAAGTTTATTTTTTATTGGACGCAGATTTCTAATGAAGATTTTAATGATTTAATTAAATGGATGAATGGGGCGGTTTGGAGGAGTGGAAAGTTGGTTTTGCCGTGGGGGAGGATGGTTCGTGATAAATTTAGAAAGGCAAAAAGAACGTTGGAGATTTTAGGCGTCGAGCATTCAATTGTGATGGATAATGTGGTTATCGACGGGGACGCCAGAGCATTTTTGGTTAATTTGGGAATTAATGAAATGTATAATGGAGAGATTTTAAAAATCAGGGTGGACGACCCCATTAGATATGAATTGAACGGGGTGAAAGTAGAAGTTTTGGAGATTGTGAATGAAAAGTGTGAGTTTGAGATAAAAGATAAGGCGGGGAGTTTTATTGGTGCGAGAATGGGGAGACCCGAAAAAGCCAAGTTGAGGAAACTGATTGGAAGTCCGAATGTGCTGTTTCCGGTTTCTGACCAGGGAGGTCGGCTAAGGAGTATTCAGGAAGCGGTAAAGATTGGTTTTGTTAAGACGGACTATCCGATTTATAGATGTGAATGCGGGAACGAAACTATTTATCCGACGTGTGAAAAATGCGGGATGAAGATGACGAGGTTTTATTTTTGCAGAGAATGTCGTGAGGTTAGCAGGGAGCATTGCAAATTACATAGAAGCTGTTTTAGTTTTTCTAATAGAAGAATTGATAGCAAGCATTTTTTTGAGGAGGCGGTTGCGAGATTGGGATTTAAGGATTTCGAGGTGCCCCCGTTAGTTAAGGGAATTAATAAGACAGATAGTGGTGGTCGGGATGTTGAGAATTTAGCTAAGGGAATTTTGAGGGCGAAGTTTAATTTATCGGTGAATAAAGATGGGACGATTAGATACGATGGAACGGAGATTCCGCTGACTCATTTTAAGCCGTTTGAGATTCGGGCGAGTGTTGAGAAGTTGAGGGCGTTGGGATATGATAAAGATGTTGACGGAAAGGAGCTGGTTAGGGATGATCAGATTTTAGAGTTGAGGCCACACGATGTTGTTTTGCCGAGTTGTCCGGAAACGAAGGATGAAAAGGCGGACGATGTATTTTTTAATATTGCTAATTTTGTTGATGAAGAGCTGGAGGGATTTTATAAGTTGCCGAGGTTTTATAATTTAGAAGACAAGGATGATTTGATTGGGCAGTTGATTGTTTGTATGGCGCCACATAATTGTGCAGGGGTTGTTGGTAGGATTATTGGATTTAGTAAAATGCAGGGTATTTTGGCTTCTCCGTATATGCATGCGGCGGTGAGACGTGATTGTTTTGGTTATAATACTTATATTCCCGTTGAGAAAAATGGAGAGTATGAAATTGTTAAGATAGGAGAATTAGTCGAGGAACTGAATCCTATGAATGTTGTGGATGGTTACGGAACACGCGAGAAAAAAGTTGAGGGATATATTTGTGTAGGTTTTAATAATAAGGTTAAGGAATTTAGCGTGAATAATTTTACTAAACATTCTAAATCCCCGATGTATAAAATTAAAACTATGTTAGGACGAGAGATTGTTACAACTAAGGGGCATAAATTTTTTATTGATGGTAAAAATAAATCGCTTGGAGATTTGAAAATTGGAGATAAATTATCGGTTCCGTTAAAGATTAATATTAAGGATAGAGATATAGAAGAGATTAATTTAGCTGAGTTTTTGAAAGACGAGAATTTGATGATTAGGGGAATTAAAGATATTATTTATGGGCTCGATAAAAATGTTTTAGATTTGGTTTTGAGTAATATTGGAATTGATAAATCTCAATTTGCTAATTACAATATGAGGGATAGTTATCCTGTAAATTTTGTTTTGGCTTTAGATGAAGGGGCTAAGTTAAAGATTTTTAAAAAAGGGGGCATTGCTACCAAGAGAGATAATGTAGAGATTCCCATAAGGGTTAAATTGAGTGATGAGTTGTTAGAAATTATCGGATTATATATCGCTGAGGGTTATTCGCGGACGATTGGTGGCAAGAAAGGATTAAACCAAGTTTATATTTCTTCATCTGATGCCAATATGAGAAAGTTTATAGAGAGAGTTATTTTTGATAGTTTTGGTTTGAAAAAATCAGAGAATAAAAATGACAGGGTTACATTTTCTTCTAGATTATTATATTTATTTTTTATTAAGATTTTGAAGGCAGGAAGTATGGCTAGAGAAAAAAGAATCCCAAATATTTTTCTTAATTTAAAGTTGAATAGATTGGCGTGTGTGCTTAGGGGATATTTTGAAGGGGATGGGAGTGTCAGCTTGGGGGATCGTCGAGTTAGTTGTGACAGTGTTAGCGAGGGGCTGTTGCACGATTTGGAATTTTGTTTATCACGATTTGGAATTTTTTCTAAGAAATATAGTTATGCGAAAAAGCCGGGAGAAAAAATTGCCCAGTTTTATATTAGGAAAGGACGGGATGTTCCAATTTTTAGAATTACTAAGTTGATAGTTGGTTCTGATTTTGTTGAGAAGTTTGGGGCGATTGGATTTTTGTCAGACAGGAAAAATAATATTTTGAATTATCATTTGGGAAGAAAAGGGCAGGGAATGAGAATTGATATGGATGAGAATTTTGTTTATGATAGGATTGTGGATATAAGTTTTATTGGTGAAGAGAATAGTTATTGTCTAAATATCGAAGACGAGAAACATTTGGTTGTTGCAAATGGTATTGTCGCTAAAAATTGCGATGGCGACGAGATGGCGGTTATGATGTTAATGGATGTGCTGATTAATTTTTCGAGAAAGTTTTTGCCTGACCATCGTGGAGGGTCTCAGGATGCTCCGTTGATTTTGAATGCGAGGATTCGGGCGGGCGAGGTTGATGATCAAATTTTGAGTTTTGAAACTTGCTCGAGTTATCCGTTGGAGTTATATAAGTTGGCAGAGAGAGGCGGGCATTCTAGCGAGGTGAAAATTGAGTTGGTTAGAGATAGGCTTATGGATGGCGTCGAGCCGTTTGTTGGGACGGGCTGGACGCACGATACAAAGGATATTAATTTGGGAAATACAAATGGTGCGTATAAGACTTTACCTACGATGAAAGAAAAGGTTGATGGGCAGATGGAGTTGGTTAAAAAAATTCGGGCGGTTGATACAGACGACGTCGCAAGGCTTATTTTGGAGAGGCATTTTATTAGGGATATCTGCGGGAATTTGAGAAAGTTTGGAAGGCAGAAGTTTCGGTGTGCAAATTGTAACGAGAAGTTTCGGCGCCCTCCGTTGAAGGGGAGTTGTTTGAAGTGCGGGGGAAAGATTATTTTTACAATCAGCGAGGGGTCGATTAAGAAGTATTTGAAGCCTGCGATGAAGTTGGCGGAAGAGTATAATATTTCGTCTTATACGAGGGAAGAGCTGGAACTGGTGCAGGATTATATTGAATCAATTTTTGGGAAGGAAGAGCAGTTGCGTCTTTGAGGGAGATTTTTAGTTCTACCACTAAACAATAGCACGATAAATCATTTAAAGCGGGCGGGCTTTTTTTGGGTATGGGATTCGTGCATTTACATTTACATACAGAGTATTCGCTTTTGGATGGGGCGACGAAGATTTCGGAATTGTTTGAGTGGGTTAAGGAGATGGGGCAGGATGCGGTTGCGATTACGGAGCATGGGAATATGGGGGCGATGATTAAGAAGTATGAGTTGGCGAAGAAGGCGGGGGTTAAATTGATTTTTGGATTTGAGGCGTACATTTGTAGGGATATTAAGATTAGGGATAAGGATGAGAAGAGCGGGCACTTGGTTTTGTTGGCGAAGAATTTGGAGGGGTATAGGAACTTGGTTAGGTTGGTTTCGATTGCGAATAGTGAGGGATTTTATTATAGGGCTAGGTTGGACAAGGCGACGTTGAGGAAGTATTCTGAAGGTTTGATTTGTATGAGCGCGTGTATAGCTAATGATATTGCACAGGCGGTTATTGGAGGAGATGAAGAAAAGGCTAGGAGGTTGATTGAGGATTATGTTGATATTTTTGGGAAGGAGAATTTTTATTTAGAGGTGCAGAACCACGGAATTCCTGGAGAGAAAATTGTTGCAGATTTTTATAAGAGGGTGGGTGAGGAGATGGGTTTGAAAATCGTGGCGACTTGTGATTCGCATTTTTTGAAAAAGGAAGATGCTTATTCCCATGAGGTTATGTTGGCGATTCAAACGAACGGGAATATGAATGAGGAGAAAAGGTTTAGGTTTGATGGGTCGGGGTATTGGGTAAAGAATGAGGAGGAGGTTCATGAATTGTTTCCGAATAATCCAGAGTATATTGATTTGTCGACGGAGATTGCGGGTAGGTGTAATGTGGAGTTGGAGATGGGAGAGCCGATTTTTCCCGACTTTGAATCTCCGGATGGGATGAGTCACAAGGATCATTTGTATAAGTTATGTAAAGAGGGAGTTGATGAAATTTATGGCGGTAAGGATAATTATGGCGAGGCGATTGAGAGGATGGAGTTTGAGTTGTCGGTTATTGGGAAGATGGGATTTGAGGCGTATTTTCTTATTGTCGCAGATTTTATTCAGGATGCTAAGAAATTTTGTCAGGTTGGTCCGGGGCGTGGGAGCGGGGCGGGTTCGATTGTCGCGTATTCGTTGGGGATTACTCAGTTAGATCCTTTGGCACTGGGTTTATTATTTGAAAGGTTTTTGAATCCGGACAGAATTTCATTGCCTGATTTTGATATCGACTTTGGAAATAAGGACGTTGTTTTGGATTATGTTAAGAAAAAATATGGGAAGGAAAAAGTTTCGTTGATTGGGACCTTTGGAACGATGTCGGCGAAGGCGGTTTTGAAAGATGTGATGAGAGTTTTTCGAATTCCGTTTGATGAGGCTAATGCGATTACTAAGTTAGTGGAGGAAAAAACTATTCAGAAGAGTTTGGATTGCGAGAGAGATGGTAGGCTGACGACGGAGGCGGAACAGCTTAGAGTGTTTAAGAAAAAATATGAGAAAATTTTTGAGGTTGCTCAGAGACTTGAGGGGTGCGTTAGACATAAGGGGGTTCATCCTTGCGGGGTAGTTTGGGGAACAAAGGCAATTAATGAATATGTGCCGACTTATAGTAAAAATGGCGATGTGATTACTCAGGTTGAGGGACCTGATATTGAGACGTATGGTTTGGTGAAGTTTGACTTTTTAGGACTGGAAACTTTGAATGTTATCAAGAAGGTTCTGGATGCAATTGGGAAGGATGGGAAGTGGCTTGGGAATATTCCGATGGATGACGATTCGGTTTACAAAATGTTGAGAGATGCAAAGAGTATTGGGGTTTTCCAGGTAGAAAGTGAGGGAATGAGAAAGACTTTGGGTTTAGTTAAGCCGACTTGTTTTGATGATATTATTGCAATTGTTGCGCTGTATCGTCCGGGACCTATGCAATATTTGGAGGTTTATGCGAATCGGAAATATGGTAGAGAGGGTGTGGTTTATCCTCATCCGAATGCGGAAAAAATTTTGGCGCCGACTTATGGGATTATGGTTTATCAGGAGCAGGTGATGCAGTTGTCGAGGGTTTTGGCAAATTTTAGCGCGGGAGATTCGGATGTTTTAAGAAAGGCGATTGGAAAAAAGAAAATGGATTTAATGGTGAAAATGGAGAAGCAGTTTAAGGAGGGATGTATTAGTTTTTCTGGGATGGAACGCGAGAAGGTGAATCATTTGTGGGACGATATTGTGAAGTTTGCGGCGTATTCTTTTAATAAGTCGCATGCGGCGGCTTATGCTCTGATTTCATATAGGACGGCTTATTTGAAGCGGTATTATCCCGTTGAGTTTTATGCGGCGACGATTTCTTCGGCGGTTAGTAATCCTGATAAGTTGACTTTTTATTTAGAGGCGGCTCGACAGGAAGGGATTAAAATTTTGCATCCTGATATTAATACTTCGGGAGAGGATTTTAGTGTTGAGGAGGTTGGCGACAAGAGGGTTATTCGTGTGGGGCTGAGTGGGATTAAGAATATTGGAGCGGAGGCTTTGGCTCGGATTATGGAAATGCGACCATATAAGTCGTATCAGGATTTTATTAATAAGGTTGATTTGTCGAAGGTGAATAAGCGGGTTTGTCATAGTTTGATTTCGGTGGGGTGTTTTGACGAGTTGGGAATTAATAGAGCGAGTTTGCTGGAGGTTTATGAGAGAGTTCAGAAAGAA
>JBDRJI010000105.1:0-4545 GCA_043815105.1 archaeon | reverse complement strand
ATCCTATCTAGAAAACTTGAAGGAGATATTAAATATGAAGGAGATATCCAGATGAAATTTTTAAAACTAGACGGAAAAAATGCAGAAGTAAGAATATATAGAGCAAAAACAGGAAAATACACAAGATGAATAAAGGATATATTATTTCTAAACCATTCTCATTAGCATTTCCGAAGATTATTTATATTTCACTTTCCTTAAAATAACATGGGCGTACAAATATCAGAAATAATTCCGAAGAAAGAAATAGAACTTTCCGACTTAAAGGGAAAAATTGTAGCGATAGATGCGTTCAACACACTCTACCAATTTCTAACAACAATCCGACAACCCGACGGCACGCCACTAATGGATAAAAACGGCGACATCACCTCGCACCTCTCGGGACTATTTTACCGAAATATCAATTTACTCCAAGAAGGCATTAAGCCAGTTTATGTTTTTGATGGAACCCCGCCAGAACTAAAACAAGCTGAAATTGAGAAGCGAAAAGAAGCGAAACGAATTGCCGAGCAAAAGTACGAGGAAGCAAAAGAGAAAAAAGATATTGGGGAAATGAAAAAATACGGCGGACGATTTGTAAAAATAACTGACGAGATAATTCAGCAATCTAAAGAACTTTTAGAAGCACTAGGTATACCCGTTATTCAAGCTCTGGCGGAAGGTGAAGCTGAAGCCGCAACACTCGCACGAACAAATAAAGTTTGGGCGGCGGCCTCCCAAGATTATGATGCCCTACTTTACGGAGCAACATATCTCGTTCGAAATCTAACTTCAGCACGAAGACGAAAAACATCCTCGGGATTATATATTGACATCAAACCAGAACTGATAGAATTTCAGCAAGTAGTAACCAAATTAGGAATTGATAAAGACCAATTAATTTGTCTCGCAATCCTCGTAGGAACTGATTACAATCCCGGTGGCGTTCGAGGTCTCGGACAAAAAAGGGCATTAGAAATCGTCCAGCAATATGAATATCCAGTAGAAATATTTAATCAAGTTCAAAAAAACTTTAGCCTTACTTTTGACTGGCAAGAAATTTTCAAACAATTCCACGAATATAAATCGTCTTCCACGGAAGATATAGAATTCAAAAAAGTAGACGAAGCAAAAGTAAAAGAAATATTATCCTCCCATGATTTTTCCGAAAATAGAATAGACTCGGGACTACAAAAACTTCGAGAAATAACAGAAGCAAAAAAACAAAAAGGGTTGAATGATTTTTTTTAACCCCTAATAATAATATAAGCTATATACAAAATATAAAACAAAACAAACATAATCCCTTCCTTTCTATTCAACCCGTGTTTCTTCCCCGTAAACATAAAAATAAATAATAACAAAGTAGCCAAAAACATTATCCCAATATCAAATCCAATAAATTTTGGAATCTTCAACGGCATCACAAACGGAACAATTCCAAGCACCCAAAGAACATTAAAAATATTACTTCCAACAATATTCCCTACGGCCAAATCAACATTCTTTTTCAATACCGCCATAACCGAAACTACCAACTCGGGTAGAGAAGTTCCGATAGCAACTATCGTCGCCGAAATTAAAAACTCGCTCAAGCCAAACAGTTCCGCAATAGACACCGCCCCATCAACAACCCACCCGCCAGCAAAATAAATCCCGACAAGTCCAGCAATTAATCTTAAAGCAATTCTCGAATTAGACTCATCAACTTTTTCAACTAACCCAATATTTTTTTTATCTTTTAGCGCCATCTGAAAAATATAATAAAGGAACATCGCAAATAATGCCAGTAAAACCAAGCCATCATCCCAACTAAATAAATCACCCCCACCGAAAAAAGTTTTTCCCGTCAGAGCAAACAACATAAAAGCCGCCAATAAAGCGAACGGAATTTCTTTCCATATAGTCGAGGATTTGATTTTGACGTTTCCAACAATCGCCACAACGCCCAAGACCAAAAGAATATTTGCAATATTACTCCCGATAATATTTCCAAACACAACTTCCGAAGAACCCTTAAATGCAGCAAACAAATTTACAACCAACTCGGGCAACGACGTCCCAAAGGCCACAATTGTCAAACCAATTACCAAACTCGAAACCCCAAGTTTTTTAGCTATAGACGACGAACTGTCAACAATCCAATCTGCACTTTTTATTAAAAGGGCGATCCCCAAAACCAAAAGAATGTACACCATCACCATATAAAAAACAAAGTTAGAAAGTATATAAAAGTTGTTGCCGTCGGAGAGAAAAGTTTAAAACAAACAAAGACCTACTAATAACATGATAATCGGACTACTCCTCGGAATTAGTATTGCAATCTCACTTGCGTCCTTCGGAATAATTATAACAGGGACGACCGGAGCTCTCCGTGAAAACCTCGCAACGGGCGCAGTTATCGGAACGACCGGCGCAGTTTCTTACGCAATCATCGTTTTTGTTTTATCACTAGTTGTAACATTCTTCTTAATATCTATTTTGAAAAAACCTAGTCTGGAACTTGCTGATGTTGGGAGTGGTTAATCTTTCCAGCCCTTTCTTATAAGCCATGCCTCGGTACGAAGAATTTTTCTGTCCATCTTTGTTTGATCCGCCGCCACTTTTTCCTTAGCCGCTTTAACACTAACTCCCAAATGTTTCATAATAATAGAATAAGCAACCGCAAAGATAGCCCCAAAAATCAAAACCATAGCCCCGATATACCACTGTGTTACCAAGCTCTCAATCCAAATAACAAAATTTTTTCCAAACCCCTGCATCGCTAACGTCGCAATAATCCCCGCACCGAACAACGAACCCAAAATATTAAAATTAAATATCTCGCTAAACGGCATAACAATTAATTCAATTAACAAAATCCATAAAACGAATGAAAAAATGAAAACCCACGATAATGATAACTCGACCCCCCAAAGAACTTTCGTAATCGGTCCGACATATTTATTTATCTTTTCGATTCTCTCGTCGGCTTTTGTTCTAAACGGCTTAAACTTATCATAATCAATTTCGCCTGTCTCACTTATTGGCAATTTATCAATAGCTTCTTGTATGTCCTTAGCATCTTGCTCGCTACCAACACTAGGAACTTGCGGTTCTTGTGCGACGACGAAACTAAATAAAAGTAAAAATAATAAACCACTAATTACAAATCTTTTCATGATTTAAAGTAGAATAGGATGTTTAAAAAAGTTTAGGAAGATATGGGTATATCCGTTTCGGCCGTAAGATTCGCATCGCTAATAGTTCTTGCAGTTTTTCTTTTTTCAACTTTATTCATTCCTTTTTCCATAAGGCCTTCTATCTCTCCTTTGAAAAGTAAATTTCTAATAGCAGGTAATCCAAAAAATATTAAAATTCCAACAAAAAATGCAATTCCATATGGCATACTTTCGGTTGTAAAAAACCCACCCTTACTAGTAGCCATATATGCATACATAGATAAATAATACATTGCATAAAAAATCCAAGTTAATCTGGCAATTAATAAATTTTCTGCTTTTAGACTAAACATTAAAATAATAAGAAAAGGAATAACTGTTAAAATTGTAGCACCCATCGCACCGTATTGGGTTCTAATTGCTTCTAAAAATCCACTAGGCAACCCTAATAGTGCTAAAGATGTAATTGCACCAGTGATACCCCACTTAATCCAACTGTTACTCTCACTAAACATAACACTAATAATAGAATAAATAATCATCCCCAGAAGTAACGCAAAAAACACCCGGGATAACATTTCCTTTTCTCCAAATAATGGTCCAAGAAATGTTCCAAAAAATCCACCTATTCCCGTAGTTACAGCTTCGGCAAGCTCGGTAGCTTCCTGTGTATAATCAGCCCCCATAACCCCCGCCATCATAGAAATCATAAATAATCCCAAAATTCCTAAAACTAAAAACCGCTTCAAATTTTTTCCAATCATAACAAACCAACAGTATTATTCTTTATAAATATTACTACAACAACTCTTTTAAACTTCAAATCTCTAATTTTATTATGAAAAAAAACAGTAGCATGTTTGCATTTTTAATAGTTGTATTTTCATCGTTAGCAACCGCCGGACCAGTCGAAGGTCTCGAACAACTCGCGGGCGGGCTAAAAGATGTAATAGTCGTTTTAATACAATTCATCAGCGACACAATTTTTAATATAAACAGCTTCGACGAACTCCTTTTCGCAAAAATACTCTTGTTCTCTATAGTTCTTTTAGTAGTCTACACAGTAATAAAAGAAAACACTATATTCGGAGGAACAAAAAACAAACCAGTTCAATGGATAATCTCAAGTGCAATAGCAATACTTTCTATAAGATATCTTTCAGATGATTTTATTCAGGCAATTTTATTACAATACGGTACTCTCGCGGTCGGCATAACAGTATTCTTGCCACTAATGATATACTTCTTTTTTATACATCAATCAGGAATAGGTCCCTTTGGAAGAAGGGTGGGCTGGATAGTTTTCGCCGCATCATTCTTCGCACTCTGGTCCCTCAGAGATGACCTAGGAAATGCAAATTGGATTTACTGGATAGCAATTTTATTTGTAGTAATATCAATT
>JBDRJI010000104.1:0-7765 GCA_043815105.1 archaeon | reverse complement strand
GTTCCCTTAAATATAGTTGCAGGAAATACTTTCGAGGCGAATTTTTCTTTTAAATATCTGAATGACTTTTCAAATCCAACCAATTCGCCATTAATAATTCAACTTAATTTTAGTTCGGATAATGAAAACTATCCAGTTTGGAGGGGTGATTTTGAAGTGTCTGGGCGTGTAGAAAAATATGCTTTGTGGGGATATATCCATACAGGAACGATTTATTTTGAATGTAATAGTTCCGAATCTCAAACAATCGAACATCCCTTAGACTCTCAGACGGTTCAGGCAGATAACGGAACATTCTATTGTTACAATGAGGATGCGGATTTGCAACTTGAAGAATACGATAAAGTTTATTTAGACATCACCTCGCATCAAGCGATTTATCCCGGCGCATATGACTTAACCGCTTCTATGTTCTACTTAACCGACGAGAAAGCACCAATTGTTAATATTGTGAATAAGGAAGCTTTTGATTTATACTACGGAGAAAATGACAAAGTGTCAGTTATTGTGGATGCTACCGATGGTTCCGAAATTATTCAAATTTATGGAGAGGCACAATTAGGAAGCGAAAATATTTTGTTCACCAATCCTGTTTCCAATGAAGGGTTATATTATTTTCAAGAAGACACTCCCGAAGATATTGCCGAGAGAGATTATTCACTTTATATTTTTGCCGAAGATGAAAATAATAATATTGGGAACGACAGCGTTACATTAAAAATCGACACGACAGCTCCTGAAATAATTGTTATAAAACCCGGGGAAAATGAAAGTTATCATAAAGAGCTTCCGATTGAATTAAGCGTATCCGATTGGAAATCTGGAGTTGATAGTAGTAGCGTCAAGTTCAGAATAAGAGAAATTAACAATGGAACAATTTGCCCAGAAACAGGGGGCGGGTTTAATTATGGGTGTTTGAATACGGAGTGGCTTAATGCAACTTTGAAGTCAGGAGATTCTGCAAGCGGAATATATGAAGCAACACTTAACATAAGCGAAATGAACGAGGGGCTATTCCAATTTTGGTTGGAAGTAGAGGCAGAAGATATTTTGGGCAACAAAGGGGAATGGGTTAAATGAAAAAAATATTTTTATTTTTCTGCATGAGCATATTATTAATTAGTCTAACAAGTGCATTTAGTATCTGCATAGACCACACGCCCCCCTCCGCCCCATCAAATCTTGCAATCTCAGGAGAGGTAGGAAATATACTTTTGACTTGGACGGCGGCAACGGACGAACCTGATTGTAGTGGAATTGAGGAATATATAATTTCTCGAGGTGGAGTAGAGATTGGAAGAAGAGACGATTTAAGATTTATAGATTTAGATGTTAACTTGGGAGCCGGTGGATATAACTATACAGTTTATGCAGTCGACAAAGCAGGACATAATACAGGCAGTGCAGTAATAAATTCAGTTACTATCGAAAACGGAGAAAGCAACAACGTAGTCAGTTCTGGCGGAGGCGGAGGTAGTAGTTATATTTGCGTCGAAGAATGGGTCTGCGGAAACTGGAGCGATTGCGTTGGAAATGACCAAAGAAGATTATGCGAGGATTTGAATAAATGTGGTCCCGAAAATGATAAACCCATAACTTATTTAGAATGCGGAATTGAAGACGATAGCGAATATGATATGACCTTAATTACTAATACAAAAAGTGATGAAGGTAGTGATGAGGGATTTTTGTCTTCGATAACCGGTGCAGTTACAGGAGCGGTGGGCACAGCCGGAGGAATTGGAATTATTGTATTTATGGTTTTGGTTAGTGGCGGATTCGTGGCTATCCGGATTAGAAAGATGAGAAGATAGGATTATAATTCCTTCTCGACGTATATTTTCTCTTTATCTAACTTGTATCCAAGTTTTTTATAATACTCTCTGACACCAACTCCAGAAATCACTCTAATATTTTTACAGCCTTTTTTCTTCGCAAGTTTTTCAGCTTCCTGCATCAACAATTTCCCCAAACCCTTGTGTTGCCATTCGTTGGTTGCTTTCTGTTTAAGTTTCAGGGTCGGACCGTAAACATGAAGCTCTCGAACCATCGCCGGAGAATTTTTGTCAAGACGGAGACGGAGAAGTCCAAACAAAATATTATCTTTATTTAACGCTTCAATAAAAAACTCAATTCCGCCCGAAGCTCTGTATTTTGTAATTTTGAGTTTTATTTTCGTATCAATTTTTCTTTTATTTCTTAGAGCAAAACCAATTTCCCTAAATCTTATTTCGACTATTTTAGATTTCTTTGCTCGGATTCCTGTTTCAATATCGTGCCTCATATCAATATTTTTGATTCCAGCGACGAGATAACTCGGAGGAATTTCCCGCATGATTCTCATTATTCTACAATACCGAGGAGTTAGCTTCAACATTTTAATTATAATTTCTGTAGCTTCTTGTTTCGCATAAGGAACGTACTCCCCGCCATAATATAAATTTTCAATTCCCGCACCCTTGAGAACTTGACAAGGATATATTTTAATTTGGTCTGGTTTGAAATCTTTTGATGAAAATATTTTTTTAAACATCTTAATATCTTTTTTGGGATTAGAACCTGGTATACCTGGCATTAAATGATAACCAACTTTAAATCCCGCTTTTTTTAATCTAGTTGTCGCATCAATTACATCCTGAACAGTGTGCCCCCGATTAACTTTTTTGTAGATTTCGTCGTCGATGGCCTGAACTCCTATCTCGACTCGCGTCCCTCCCCATTCAAGCATGTCATCAATATGTTTTTTGGTGCAAACATCTGGCCTTGTTTCTATACAAAGTGCAACACACCGATGCTTTGCCGTTTCGTTGATTTTTTTTGCTTCTGATAAAGATTTTCCTTTTTTCTTATTCAGTGCGTCGTAACATTTTTTGACAAAATCAAATTGAAATTTTTCTGGATAAGATAAAAAAGTTCCGCCCATTATGATTAACTCAATTTTATCTGTCGGATGCTTCATCGCCCTGAACGCTCCAAGCCTGGCGTTGATTTGTTTAACCGGATCGTATTTACATTCTTTTGCCCGAAGGACAGCCGGAGATTCGGGGGTGTAGGATTGCGGTGCATTTAAGGACGGACAATAAAGACAAACCCCGTGGTCGCATTTCCGAGGAGGAAGCATTACCGCCAAAGGAGCCACGCCAGAAATTGTTTTTGTCGGCTTGCGCATTTTGCTCACCCCTTTCTCATAAACGTGTTTATGAAATACCTTTGATATTACTTTACGTTGTACCCTCACAGATTTGTTTTCACTATTGGTTGGGGCACGCTGCGGTTTCATAAAAAGGAAAGTGATTTAAGGTTTAAATGTGTGAGGGTTTAATGGAACAAGAAAAAGTTTGGGATGCGATTGCAGAAAAATGGGCAGAATTTCGGGTTAGAATTTCTCCCACGGTTGAAGATTTTTTGAAAAATAAAAACGGAAAAATTCTCGATGTTGGTTGTGGCTCGGGGAGAAATTTTTTGAATAGTAAAAATCTCGAATGGTATGGAATTGATTTTTCTAAAGAGATGATTAAGCACGCAAAAAAAAGGGCTGAGGAGTTGGGAATTGAGGTCGAGTTAAAGAAAACCGACGGGGACAACATCCCCTTTGAAGATAATTATTTTGATGTCGTTTTGTGCTATGCCGTTTTACATTGCATTAAATCTCCGGCCAAAAGAAAAAAAACATTGGAAGAAATTTTTAGAGTTATGAAACCTGGAGCCGAAGCTTTGATTTCGGTTTGGGGAAAAAAATCACCCAGATTAAAAAACAAAGAGAAAGAATGCTTTGTTCCGTGGACGATAAAAGAAAACGAGGGAAAACAAAACAGGTATACCTACTTATTTGATTTGGAAGAATTAAAAGAACTGGCCGAACGGGTTGGATTCAAAGTTCTCAAATCGTGGGAAGAAAGAAACGTTAATTTGATTGTCCAAAAACCTATTTCCCCTTAATCCCCATCATATCCATCAACGAACCTTTTTTAAAATCAATCTGCTCACCCGTTATAGCGTCGAGTTTTATCCGAACAATTCCAAGCATATCGTCCATACAAGTCAAGTTCCAAAAATTATCTTTCAAAATTGCGATTATTTTTTCCAGAATAATTGCCGAGCCATTTTCTCTGATAATTGTTTTGCAAGTTGGCCCTAAATCGTCTATATCTATTTTAATATCCGTCGTCTGGCCCTGCATTTCTTTTATTTCCTCGTCGAAGATTTTCGGCCCTTGAAAGGGATGTTCAAAGGCGACAATCTTACCCTCACTGATTTGCGATTTAGATTGGTTGGGGCAGGCTCTATTTTGTTCGGGCAAAAAGAAATCTAATTGAATTATCTCGGTTTTTTCTTTAAGGTCTAAAATAAAAAACCCCGCCGAAAAAAATGCCGACGGATTTTCCGATTTGAATTTTCTGTAACATTCTTTTTCTTGCAGTTCGTCGAGTAAATCTTGGACTTTCATAAAATTATTTGGAAACTCGTGTTTAATAGTTTAACGTAGAAGGCGAGAAATTATGAGAAGTTCCATTGCTGACACTACAAGAAGGACGTAGGCGGCGATAGTGAAACGTTGTTTGATATCGGTTATTGTCGGCGATAGATTATCGGTGAAATTTTCCCCGCTTGTGAGTTCGGTCATAATATTGGAGATTTCAATTTGATCTATAACTACAAGTTGCGAGAAGAAAATCATTCCAATTACCAAAGTTACTATTGCCTGAAAAAGCAGTACTATTTTACCCCACCTCATACTTATTACATGCTTGAGAAGTTTATAAGGTTTTTGAGCCAATCTCGTTTTTCAATTTTACGATAAATTCATCCAAATCCATTGTCACGATTTCTTTTGAATCTCTTGCTCGAACTGCTATTTTACCCTCGCCTTTTTCTTTTTCGCCGACGGTTACGAGATAGTTAAATCTTTGAATCTGAGCATCTCTCGCCTTCTTCCCCATCGATTCACTTTTATCGTTAAGTTCAGCTTCAAAACCTGCGTCGAATAATTTTTGATAAATTTCGTTGGCATAATCTTTGACATCATCATTTAAAGTCATAACTTTAATTTGATTAGGGGAAATCCATAACGGGAAATTTCCATTTATATGCTCAGTATAAACTCCCAAAAACCTTTCTATACTTCCATAAATTACCCTATGGAGCATAATCGGTCGCTTAACACTTCCGTCTTCTGTCGTGTATTCTAATTCAAATCTTTCTGGCAGTGCCATATCTAATTGAATAGTTGAACATTGCCACGTTCTCCCTAAAGAGTCCTTTATATGAAAATCTATTTTAGGCCCATAGAATGCTCCATCGCCCTTATTAATTATATATTTTATTTTTCTATCTTTCAATACTTCTTCCAATGCCGTCTCTGCCATGTCCCAAATCTTTTCCGCTCCTATTCTTTTTTCGGGACGAGTTGACAATTCCACGTGGTCCATTTCTACATCAAAAGTAGAAAATGTTTTTTCTATAAGAATGATTATTTTTCCAATTTCATCTTTCAACGACTCCTCGGTACAAAAAATATGAGCATCGTCCTGAATAAATTGTATTACCCTCATTAGCCCCCCTATCACTCCAGACAATTCTATTCGATGTACCCATCCAAGTTCGCCAACTCTCAATGGTAAATCTTTGTATGATTTCGGCGAGGTCTTATAAACCAACATTCCGCCAGGACAGTTCATTGGCTTAATCGCCAAATCTCTATTTTCGTATTTTGTTATAAACATATTTTCCTTAAATTTCGACCAGTGTCCCGAGACCTCCCAAAGTTTTTTATCTAGAATCTGAGGAGTTGATATCTCGGAATATCCATTTGCTCGGTGAAGCTCTCTCCAGTATTCAATCAGTTTATTTTTAATATGAAGACCCTTCGCGTGCCAGAAAACCATTCCCGGAGCCGAACTATTAAAACTCCATAAATCCATTTTTCTACCGATAATTCTATGGTCATTTTCCTTAATTTTCGTTGTATCCAATTTTGATTTTTCAAGCTGGTGCAACAATCTGCTTCTCTCCCCCTCGCTCAATTCTTCTTCTTTTTCATCTCCCTTAACCACAAATTCCCTCGAGAGTTCAGACAGCGGATGACCCTTTACTTTCAGTTCAAAAGTTTTGTAATAACCGAATGGAGCCTGGATAACATTGAAATCTTTAAGTTGCTTCGCCGTTTCATTTAAAATTTTGACCGCCGCCTCTGGCCTTCCCAAATTCGAAGACAAATGCGCATAGGGATACAAAACTATATTTTCTGCCTTAACATCCTCGGCGATTTTTTTTATTGATTCAACCAATTCCTTAACCGTTTCCTCGGAGTCGCCCTTTTCAACCGCCGTCATTACAACCAAGCAATTTTCGGACTCGCCCTCAAGATTTTGACCCGGCGCAATTTCATCAATTGACTTCAACGCCTTCTTCAACGCCTTAAACTTAATATAATCGCAATGTAGGTTTAATGTTTTCATGTAATAAAGAAAATAAGAGAATTTATAAAGATTTATGCTATATTTTAATTATGGTAGAAGGGGTGATAGATAGGTGTCCGACAGGAATAGTCGGGTTTGATAAGATTTGCCAAGGAGGATTTGTGCGAAATTCAGATAATTTAATTGTCGGCGGACCGGGTTCAGGGAAGAGCACTTTTTTACTACAGTTTCTTTGGAACGGGGCGACGCAGTTCAACGAAAACGGATTGTATTGTTCGTTCGAGCCCGATATTGTTGATACACTAAATGATGCGATGACCTATAGCTGGGACTTTTCAAAGTTGAGCGAGGAGGGAAAAATCAAGTTTATGAGATTCGCACCACAGACATCCATTGAAGATTTAAAAGATGAGTTGATGAAAATGATTTCAAAAAATGAAATTAGACGAATTTGCTTTGACCCGATTTCGGTTTTAGCTTTAAATTTAAACGACAAGGGAAAAATCAGAGAGACAATTTTTGAACTATCGGCTTTAATGAAAAGATTGAAAGTCACAACCGTTTTTGTCGACGAAAGTTTGGAGGGAGATATGGGGATGTCTATCGACGGAGATTGGACAAAGACGGATATTTTAAGATTCTTATCCGATTCGGTTAGTATTTTTTATGAGTCTGGAATTGCTGGTGTGGGAGATAGGGCGGTTCGGATTGCTAAAATGAGACGGACGGCACACGAGAGAAAAGCTGTTGGAATGAAGATAGGCGACAGAGGAATTGAGGTGATTGAAAGTTCTGGTGTTGTTACATAATAATAGTATCAAACCAAAAGATTTATAAAGTATTATTGTGTATATTGTTTATGGTAACACTTAAACAAATTGTTGTTGGGGCTGGCATTGCTTTAACGATAGCGGGTGGAATGTATTTAAATAATCAAGGAACAGTAATTGAAAGAAATAATTTAATTTATCAGGGATATCACAGAAATAAAGCTGATGGTATTAATTTACTAGTTTTTGATGACGTTCCCCGTGTATATAGAACAGATGAACCGGATTTAAAAGTTGTTGGAAATCCGAATGGGCTCAAAATTGGAACGGAATATGATGTTAAAGTTAAGTCTCCAAGATGGATAGGGGAAGATACTCTTGAATCTATAGCACCAAGCGATTAACTAATAAATAAATTTATCAAATTCTTTGTCTGCGTTTTGTCTGCGTTTTTGATGCTCGGATAAAATTGCATTTATTTTATCTATTAAAATTGCTTTAACTTCACCGGATAATAATTCTCCCTTAGAATACCTATTATAAATATCCGCCAACTTTTTGTCATCACTCTCAAAA
>JBDRJI010000103.1:0-3762 GCA_043815105.1 archaeon | reverse complement strand
TCAAATTCTTTTTGAAAGGCTTTTTCGTCTATTTCTAAATTTTTTTCTCTTGCTAGTTCTACTGTCATTTCAATTGGGAATCCGTAGGATTGGTAAAGCAAGAAAGCGTTTTTCCCCGAGATGCCGGTTGTAGTTTGTGTTAGTTTTTCCAAAACCCTTAGTCCTTGTTCTAGTGTTTTCAGAAAATTTTCTTCTTCTTTCGCTAATTCTAAATTTATTTTTTCTGCGTCTAAATTATAGTCTTTGTAGATTGGATATATCGCATCGGCTATTTGTGGGGTAAATGATTCTATTCCTAGGACTCTTCCGAAACGAATTGCTCGTCGAATTAGTCTTCGTAGAACGTAGCCTTGTTCCGAATTTCCTGGGACTACTCCGTCGTTGATTATGAAGACTGCGGCCTTGATGTGGTCGGCGATAATTCGCATTGCTTTGGTTACTTTTTCTTCTTCGTAATATTTATGTTTGGATAACCGCTCAATTTTTTCTATGATTGGTTTCCAAACCTCTGAAAGATAGTTGTCCTCAAGTCCGTTTAATATTGCGACTGTTCGTTCGGCACCCATCCCTGTATCGATGTTTTTTTGCTTTGCTTCGTTATAGTTTCCATCTTTATCTTTATTATATTCCATTAAAACGTCGTTCCAAATTTCCACCCAGTTGTCATCTTCGGGGTCAAAATTTTTTGGGGCTGGTTTGTCATTTAGTTTCCAATAGAACATTTCGGTGGAAGTGCCACATGGTCCGGTTTCTCCAGCTGGCCCCCACCAATTATCATCGCTCGTAGCAACACCTCCCGACATAAACACTATTCTATCTTCGGATATTCCTAACGATTCCCAAATTTCTGCCGCTTCGTTGTCTTTTGGGATTTTCGGGAAATCTTTATCTCCACCAAAAACAGTTACCGCCAATCTTTCTTTTGGTAACTTCAAAATTTTTGTTAAAAATTCGTAAGACATTTTGATTGCCTCTTTTTTCCAATAGTCGCCGAGTGACCAGTTTCCGAGCATTTCAAAAAATGTGTGGTGCGTTGTGTTTCCAACCTCTTCGATGTCTCCCGTTCTGATGCATTTTTGGACGTTGACCAATCTTTTTCCCTGAGGGTGTTTTTCGCCAAGGAGAAATGGAACCAGCGGATGCATACCCGCCGTCGTGAATAAAACTGTCGGGTCGTTCTCTGGGATGAGAGAAGAATTTTTGATTTCAGAATGCCCTTTTAATTTAAAAAATTCAATATATTTTTTGATTAATTCTTTTCTGTCCATTGTAGAATTGGGGAAGTAGAGTTTTTAAAAATATACATTTTTAAAAACCAGGGTTTTTACCCGACAGGTGATCTACCCAGTAGGTACCACGTTGGATATGGCACAAGAACCTGCAAGCAGGTATCTCTGGTGAGCTAAGAATTGTTAAGCTAAGAATTTAATTCTCTAAGCTTTTCTTGAATCGATTTAAGTTCTTCCTCAATATCCCTATACTTTGAAAAGTCTTTTTTAATTTCTATTTCTCCAGCTTTTTCTTTTTGAAAAGTTTTTGGCATTTTTGGTGTGGGCATTTTATCCTGAATAGAATTAATATCGGAGAGAGCTTGTGTAAATAGTTTATACAGTCTTTTTTTTTAAATCTTGTTTTTGTCCAGCTAGAACTTTTAGATTATAGAGTTTCTTAAGGGTTCCGAGGAGGTCGGCCTGACTCATTAGAATATTTGATTTATTTGCTCTATAAGTATCTGGAGAAATTAAAACATAAAGTGCTTCTTCTGTGCCCATAGCTATATCTGATTGAAGATGTTAGCGTCGACTTCGGCTAATCGGGATTTGATTTTTTCAATGTCTTCAGTCCATCCTTTTAGTTCAGTTTCTTCTCGTGATTTTATGTCGTTTATTTTTTTAAGAACTGATTCTATTTCTTCAACCTTATTTTTAATCTGTTCGAAGTTTTTATGTGCGGCTTGAAATTTGTCTATTCTAACAAAAATTGGTTCAACTTGTTTTGATGCCGGTCTTTCTATTGTGGATGGCGTCAATTCCAGTGTTCTTTTTCGGGCTTCCATAATCGATGGTAATCTTGGTATTGAATTTTCCATAGAAGGTTTTGGAGGAAGTGTTAGCCCTCCTCCCGATTCTTCTATGACATGGAAATCTTCTGGAGTTTCCATATACAGCTCTTTTTCCCCAAGAGATGATGTATCAGTTACGGCTGATTTTACCATTTCTTGATTAAGTTCTTTATTCTTAGAATTCATAGGGAACGAGGGTAATTCTGGCAAGCCTTTTTCTTCTATACTTGGAAGTTCCGGCAATGTTGGTGCCATAGGAATTGAAGGTATTTCATCTTTTTTACTGAATAGTCCCATGATATGATTTAGTCAATTTCTTTTTTATAGGTTTACAGTAATTTTATAATTACGACAATTTCTTAAAAGAGTAGTGAAGTAGCTATAAAAATTATAAATTTTTTCTTATGGAATAATTTAATTGTGGAAAGGTATTTAAAAGGAAATTAATTTCATTAAACATGCTAATTAAACTTCTACACAACCTTGTCGAGGAAATGGCTGGTGAGGATACTGGGAGGATTGTGGAGATTTTGTTTGGGAATAGGGACGTTAATGAATTTTTGATTGCGAAGAAAATGGAGTTGACGATTAATCAGGTGCGAAATATTTTATATAAATTGTCGGCCGACGGGTTGGTTGCGTTTATTAGGAAAAAAGATAAACGAAAGGGTTGGTATATTTATTATTGGACGCTGAAAACAGAGAAGTGTATGGAGAAATTGGAGTTGTCGCTGATTAAAAAAATTGAAGGCTTGAATGATATTTTGAAAGATAGAGAGACAAAAAGATTTTATATTTGCAAGCCGTGCGGGATTGAAGTTGGCGAGGAGAAAGCGTTGGATCATGGGTTTAGTTGCGAGGAGTGTGCGGAAGTTTACGAGTTGTCTGATAATAGCGGACCAATTAGAGATACAAAGGCTAAGATTACTCGCACGGAGAAGAATTTGATTTTAATTCAAAATGAGCTTAAGACTATTAGGGAGAAGAAAGCGAAGAAGAGAGAAAGGGTTAATAAAAAGATAGATAAGCAAGATGCCGAAAGGAAGGAATTAATGAAGGTGGCTAGGGCGACGGCTCGAAAGAAAGTTGCGGAGATTAAAAAGAAAATCACAAAGGGGAAGGTGTCGATAAAGAAGAAAGTTGTAGCTAAAAAGAAAGTTGTAAAAAAAGCGGTAGCCAAGAAAGTTGTATCCAAGAAAGTTGTAGCTAAAAAGAAAGTTGTAAAAAAGGTCGCGATTAAGAAAAAAGTGAGTTTGGTTGGCAAATTAAAAAGGAAGCTTTCTGGAAAAAAGTGATAGCTTTGTCTGGGATTTTATTGTAAGATGACAACTTGGTTTGAAAAAAAATTTTATAGAAATAGTGGAGTGGTGAGGAGAAATTATAACAGAAGCATTTTCCCTAAATCGAATTTGTCTTATACGAGTATTATAATTTTTCTGAATATTGTGATGTTTATTGGGTTTTTTATTTTGATGAATTTTGTGGGTGAGATGAAATTAATTTCATGGGTTGCCTTAATGCCTTCGATGATTTTATCTGGACAGGCTATTTGGACGTTTGTGACAAGCATGTTTATGCATGCTGGATTTGGACATCTTCTTGTGAATATGATTTCTTTAATGTTTATTGGAAATTTTGTTGAGAAATTAATTGGGAAGAAGAGATTTGTTAGTTTGTATTTCGCAGGTGGACTTTTCGCA
>JBDRJI010000102.1:0-4117 GCA_043815105.1 archaeon | reverse complement strand
TTCCCAAAAATACTGTATTTTGCTTTTTTTAGAATTTTCATCATTAATTATTTTATATTCAATATTAAAACTTTTCATCTGTGGTGGCGTTACATCATCTTGTATATTTATAGTTGGTTTTACAACAATCGATTTTTGTTCAATTACTTCCTGCTCATACCCACTCCCCAAAACCCCACTCAACCACCCCTTAATACTATTCACAGACAAAACATAACTCATAGAATTCAAAGTGCCAGCCACAACCATCGTCGGAATACCGACGAATTGTCCGCTTGAATTATAAGCCCCACCGCCAGAATTACCATGCTCAAGAGGCGCAGTCGTTTTGATATAATTTCCCGTACCATCCGAAGCGCTCCCAAAACCGCTGAAATCTCCTGAGGTATAAGTAATTGTTGAACCGCCAATACTTGGGAAACCGATGACTTCAACCTTGTCGCCAAATTTCAGAGTATCAGAATTTGAACCCCAAATATCAACATAAGAATAAATTTTGTTTGTGGGATTGTCCAAATACAAAATAGCGGCGTCCATGTCGTCGGTCGTTGTCTGATATTTTACCTCCGCCAAATTAGGATTATCTTGCGTGCCAAAATCCGGCTCTTTGTTTATTGATTCAATAAAACCGATAAAACAAGTATTCATATACGCCCCCTCAACGACATGGCGGTTAGTCAAAATAATTCCTTTAGGATCAATTATCGTCCCCGAACCGCTAAACCAACTGTCCTGTCCATCCGTGCAAACAATCTGCACCTCCGCGTCAATTTGGTTTTGGGTAATTGCTTGGGACGTATTTATTGGTGCTAAACCTAATAGTAAAATTAGGATTAGAAAAATTGTAAATTGTTTTTTCATATCTTTAAAATTAAAATAGACCTGTCGCACATTAACCAAAAGTGATATAATGAATGTAGATTATTTATTATTTTACATCAATTATATGGTTAACATCAAAGCTGCCTTTAAATCAGACAGAACAATGAAAGCCTTAACAGGTATGACTATTTATGAATTTAATAGCCTTCTTATAGGTTTTGAAAAAAATTTCAAAACTCACAAGAAGATTATTAATAAACACAAGAAGAGATTAAGAAAAGAAGGTGGCGGTTCAAAACATAGTTTAGACACTGTTGAGAAAAAACTATTTTTTACCCTGTTTTATATCAAATGTTATCCGACTTGTGATTTATCAGCTTTTTACTTTGGTGTCCATAGAGCCCAACCACCAAGATGGGTGCACAACTTGTTATCTATACTTGAAAAAACTCTCGATTATGAAATAGTTTTGCCCGAAAGACGGATTTCAAGCGTGGAAGAATTTCAGAAAAAATTTCCTGAAATCAAAGACATTTTTATTGACGGAACTGAACGACCGATTCAAAGACCAAAAAATGGCAAAAGGCAGAAAAGAAATTATTCAGGCAAGAAGAAAAGACACACAAAGAAAAATATTATAGTTTCAGACAAAGACAGAAAAGTTTTATTTTTAAGCAAAACCAAGGCTGGTAAAACACATGACAAGAAAGCTCTTGATAAAAGCGGTTTAATGGAAAATATTCCAGATGACGTAACCAGCTGGTTTGATACTGGATTTATTGGTGTCAACAAAAACAACATAATGATGCCCAAGAAAAAAAGTAAAAACAAACCATTAACGGAAACAGAGAAACAAGAAAATCGGATTATTTCAGGTATTCGCGTATTATCTGAAAACGCGATTAGCGGTCCAAAAAGGTTTGGAGCCATAGCTAATATTTTTAGAAGTCGGATGATGGGATTAGATGATAAGCTGATGAATGTGGCTTGCGGATTATGGAATTACCACTTGAGAATGGCGGTTGTCTAGATTGTAAAGAACTGGATTATGATACTTCAATTTTTATTTTTAACTAATTATTGTGCGACACGTCTAATAAAGGCTTAACAGTATTAACCCTGCTCCAATGTAAATAAAATAATCTGGCACACTAAATAAGTTGGTTAAAAACGACACAAGCTGAAGTACGATAAAAATTAACCCAATTACAAACAAGATTTTACCAGATTGTTTAAAATTAATCGGAACAAATCCCGGCATGTGTTTTTTCATAATATTATTTTATATATAAATTCGTTTGCGTTGTAGAAATATCTCTAAATTATCACCATCACCTTCCCAATTCGCAGGATTATTTTGTATATATTTGCGAATACCGTTTAATTCGTCTTCATTGCGAATTATGCGATCATAATAATTTTTTTGCCAGCAAAAATTTTGATATCCATTATTATTCGCCCATTTTTTTATAGCGCCTTTGTAATGATTAATAATGGATGCGATAGATTTTTTTGGCAATTTTCCAAATGTCGGTGGCGTTGTAGAAACACGCCATTGGCGTGTTTCTACGGCGGTGTTGGTGTGAATATTGGCGTCGGCGGCTGGATTTTGAATAAAAATAATTCCGTGTAAATGATTTGGCATTATAATATTTTCATCTAAAATGATAAAATCATGCAAGGTTTCAATTTCATGCCAAAATTGTTTTGCCGTATCGCCAATTTTTGACAATTCCATTTCCCTATTTATTATTTTTCCAAAAAAATTTTCTTTATCCTTTGCGCAAATGGTAATAAAATACGCTCCATCTTGGGAATAATCATATCCCGCCAGTCTCATTGATTTAATTCTGAATTTATTTTTAAATTTTTGGTTATCAAAATTATTCATATTCATTATTACGACATTCCCATTATGTCACAGCCCTATAAAAAACAAAAAATACGATGGATCCATTCAATTCCCCTCCCCCAAAAAATATGCTATAATAAAAAAGATAAAATACAAAAATAAAAATTTTTGTTTTTGTTTATATTTTGAATTATGGAGATCTTATTTCTCTCATTAAAATATTTTGTGATAAGCGCATTATTGCTATTTTTTGGTGTTGTGGTGGTTTTTGTTGTGTATCTTTTTTTGAAAATTAAAAAAGAAGGTTCTTCTGTTTCTAAAATTTTGCAAGGGAAATATTTTAAATTAAAGTTTGGCTTGGTGAAAATTAAAAACGACAATAAGGTAGCGAGCTATTTTTGTAAAATAAAAAGCGGGAAAAAGAACATCGCCCCCCTGACAAACCAGCAAGGTCTTGTGACAACACAAAGCCTGCTCCCCGCGCGAGGTGATAGAGAGGTGATAAAATATCAGTGCGCTATTCGCAACAGGCTGGGAATAAAATTTAAAATATTTTTCAATGAATTTTATTTAAAAATTTTATCCACTCTAATAACTTTATTCAATAAACCAAAAGAGAGCTTTGAGATATTGAAAGAAGAGCTTGAGAGAAAGCATGGGAAAGATATTTTTATTAAAATAAAAAACGAGAAAATAAGTCTAAACGAATTAAATGAGAAATTAAAAAATGATGAATTAAAAAATAAGGATCAAATAATTCAAAGGCTTATAGAAAAACTTTTCCAACTTCACAAACAAAAACAAAGAAAATTGAAAATAGCTTCTTCTGCTATGATGGTTGCAATGGTTGTGGCTACTGTGATTACTAGCCTTGTGATGACAACGATATTTCCTAATGTTTTTCAATCTCACGCCGCTACTTACACCTTTGTGCAGACCGACTGGTCTGGTGGGGCTACTGCAAACAATGCTACTCATTCATCTGACCAAAGTGGGTGGGATGAGTATTCTGCAAAAGATTCTACTACGACCGCGGGGACTGAGCTGACTATGGCTCAAGGGAATTATACTGCTACTGATGATGGGACTTTTTCTACTACAGGGAGTGCTAGTGGAGGGGATTTTGATTTGGGGACGGCGTCGGATGTGGAGGTTGTGGGGAGCGGGACTGGGGCGACTGTTCAGTTGTTGACGGAAGTAGAAGAGGACACGATTGCGGCGAACGATTTTGTTTGTACGATAAGATCAACAATAGGAACAGGAGCTGGCGAAGGAGATTATGACAAGCTTTCAACATGGGAAGCCGCGATTAATTCAGATCTGACTGCCGCGACAAGCGAGGTGTTTGTTGTTTCAGATATTGGGACTTATGTAGCTGGGACTGATGATGGAGATAGTGTGACATTCACAGGAGGAGGGACTGGAATACTGGTTCATATAAAT
>JBDRJI010000101.1:0-2411 GCA_043815105.1 archaeon | reverse complement strand
TTATCTTCGCTGAGTATTTTCATTTTTCTTAATTCGTTTTCGGTTGCATTGAAAATATTTTTGAGGGTTTTATATTTTTTTAAGAGAGTTTTTGTGGCGACAGGTCCGATTCCAGGGAATCCTTCGAGAATAAATTGTTTTTGTTCTTCTAGTGTTTTAAGGGTTTTTGTTTGGCGAATTGTGTTTTCGGTTTTCGGTTTTTCGTATCTTCTGGCGACGAGAATTAAAAAGTCGGCGGTGTCTTCTTCGTTTTCTGTATATATTATAGGAATTTTAAAATCTGTTACGATTGACAAGAGCATTCCCCTGATTGCGTTTTTGTGGACGTTGAAATCGTTGTAGTTATAATAAAATCCTTCTAGAATTAGAAAGTGTTTTGGATATTTTTTGATATTTGAAAGTTGTTCTAGTAGTCTTTTGTTTAACATCGAGCCGACGAAATCTGAAAATGTTTTTCGTTCGATGATTGTGTCTTCGATTAGATAGTCTCCGATATCCAGTTTTTCATATTTAATGTTGGCATTTTTTTCAAAGAGGTTTGCTGGGATAAGAGATTGTTTTTCTCGGGTGTCGACTATGATTGGAATTTTAGGATTAGGACAGGGGGACTCTTCAAGAATTTTGGTTTTTGAAAATATATTTTCTATTGGTTTCATTATTTTCTATTGGAGCTTTAGTATAAACGTTTTTCTATGCATAATTTTTTAAAGTTTTTCTTTATTGTTTTTTCATGAATGAAAAAATTGGTGAGCAGAGTGGAGAGGCAGATGGGATTAATGAGAAAATTTCTAGGTTGAGATACGGCGTGATTCATTCTCAGATTGGGTTTTCCGATGGAGTTTCTATTGTTATGGAGCAAATGGAAAGTGTTTTGACTGAGAATCTTAATATTTCTAAAAATAATATTTTGTATCTTGTCGGAAAATCGAATGTGGAGAGCAAGCGGGTAACCGAGGCTGAAGTTTTGTGGGATAGATATAAAATTAATTTAATGATGCTTAGTCATTTCGAGAGTGGTTTTGGGGGTGGGTTGAGTGAGAAAATTGAGTTGGCGATTTGGAATGCTAGGGCGGTTATTGAGAAGTGGATTTCTGATAATAAGATTGATATTTTAATTGTCCATAATTCTTCTCACCCTGTGAATTTTATTAGTTCAGTTGCATTGTCTAGATTTTATAGGGATTCAATTAGAAGGGGAAAGAAAACTCCGAAGTATATTTTGTGGTGGCACGATTCTCATGTGGAGAGAAAACATTTTAAAAATCCCTCGCGGGATGTTGAAAAGTATTTGCTAGAGGGTGTTCCTGGGAGGTTTGTAGAATATGTAGTTTTTATTAATAATTTACAACTTTCTGAAGCGCATGATTATTTTTTGAGAATTGATAAGCGTTATCCAGGATTTTATAAAAGGATATTGTCTAATTATAACGTTGCTTACAATACTACAAATACCTTTATTGATTCATTTAGAGATATAGAGAATTCGGAGAACAATGTTAGGTTGAAGCGGTTTATGAAAGATTTTAAGGTCGAGAGTGTTTTGAATCGCCATCACTTGAAATTGAAAGAGGTTTTGTTTTGTTTGCAACATACTCGGGTCATCGAAAGAAAAAGAATTGATTTTGCGTTGAAGTATTGTTATGAGCTTTTGTCTATGGCTAAAAAAGAAAAATTTAAGGCCATTTATTTTTTAGTTTCCGGTCAAATTGCCGAGCCGAGGTTGCGTAAAAAATTAGAGTTACTAAATACGAAGTTGTATAAAAAGCATGGGGCAAAAGTGTTTTTGGTTTTTGCTGAGGATTATTCTTCTAAAACTAAAATTTCCTTTAATGAGTATCCGATGATTTTTGCGAAGTTGGGTGGTTTCTCAAGTTATTTTAGTGAGGTGGAAGGTTTCGGCAATAATCTTTTGGAGGTTTTGGCTTCGGGTTTGATACCGGTTGTTTACAAATATCCGGTTTTCAAAAGAGATATAGAAAAGTATAATTTTGAATTGTTAGCGTTGGATGAGTTTAAGATTAGGGAAGAGGATTTGAAAGAGACATTGAAAATTATTAAGAAGAAGCGGAAAAAGAAAAAAATGGTGAATCGAAATTTGGAAATTCTTAGAGAGCATTTTCCTCATAATGTTTTGGCGATGAAATTAATGGAAGCGATTACGAAGGAGAGAGGGCATATTTAGGGCGGGAAACATTTATATATAATGTATATCTAACATATTTAGTATGGTGAGCTTAAAATTAGAGGTGAAGAAAAAAGATTTGACTTGGTTGATTCCTCTATTTGTTGTTTTGGTTGTTGGGGTTGTTTATGCTTATAATTCTGAGGCTGATCCGTCGGTGATGGGACATAGTGCTGAGGAGCTGGATTTGGGTCCTATTAGTATTTCTGGAGATAATGTTGGGATTGGG
>JBDRJI010000100.1:0-4936 GCA_043815105.1 archaeon | reverse complement strand
TCATAATATCTGTCAACATAAACAAAACACCCTGTCTACCATCTTCCTTCAATTTTTTAATCTCTTCAAATAATTCTCCCCTAATTTTATCAACCACAGAAAAATCAACCAACTCCAACTGTCCAATCCCAATTCTATTTCCGCTCATATCAAAATCCTTGAAATCTCTCATAACCAAATCCTTCGCAGAAACTCCCTCTATTGCCGACTTTACTTTAAGCATTTCCATACCTAACTTCTCTACACCCTTAACGCCCGCAATCTTCGCCAACTCTTCTGCAACAATTCTGTCCTCATCCGTCGTCGTTGCAGATTTAAAAATCACCGTATCGCTCAAAATCGCACAAAGCATAATTCCCGCAATCTTTTTAGAAATTTTCTTCTCATAATAATCATACAGCGACTTAACAATCGTACAGGTGCTTCCAACCGGTCTAATCAAAACATCTACGGGGAAAGACGTAGTCACATCCCCCAACTTATGATGATCGACTATTCCCACAATCTCTGCCTTGCCTAAATTATCAACAGATTGCGAAACATCCGAATGATCCACGAGTATCAAATCTTTCCCAGAACCATCCTCAATAATTTCCGGAATATCAACTCCAAACTTTTCCAAAACAAACTTCGTCTCAGGATTCAACTCTCCTTGCACACACGCCACCACATCATCACCCAACTTATTCTTCAAATCAGCAACCGCTATCGCGGCACACACCGAATCACTATCTGGATTTTTGTGTCCAACAACATAAACAACCATACATAAAATACACCCTACGGACTTAAATATCTTTCTTTGTCAAAAAAATAATTCTTTCTCCTTCCATCACAAAATCTTTCTCAATTACAAACTCACTCTCCAAAAAATCCATAATCCATTTCCTCCGAACCGCAAACTTTTTTCTTCCACCCAAGCTTTCAGTCGGCAAACTCAAAACAATCCCCTCGCACTCTTTTGAAACTTCCAGAATAAACCTCTTTGAAAAATCTCTTTCCAAATTTTCCAACGCATCAACAACCTGAAATAAAAACACAACCCTATCTTTCCGAGCCTTTTTCAAAATCTTCAAGACACTCTCAATATCAAACAAATCTCCGACAACAGCCCTCGCTGAAAAACCCTCTGCCTTAAAATATCGATTCATATATTCAACTAACTGCCCCGTAGCCTCAACTCCGACATAATCAATTTCGCCCAAAACATCCCGCAAATATTTATACGAAAATCCATTAACTCCGCATCCCAAATCAATCACCGAGCCAATCTTGCCGACCTTGTCCGCGTCAGCGGATGCCATCTGGGCAGGAGGTATGGCCTGCCCCAACTTATCTTTTTTCTCTATCTGTGAGGGTACACCCTTGGATGCAATCCCTAAAAAAATTTCCTCATAAAATTTCTCATAATCTCTCTTCTTTGAAGACATATGCGCAACTAGCATTTCATCAGCCGAGATTTTCCCCTTCAAAATTTTATTCGTCAAAAACACCCCAAAATATTTCCGCAACAAAGCCCGCGACTCCTTAACGTCCCCCTTCGACATTTCAGCCACCCGCTCAACAATCGAATCAGGCAAACCCGAAAATTCCCGCTTTTTTTTAATCTCTTCAACAATGTTCATCTCCTCACCAACTGCCTCCAATATCCCTTCATTCTCTCAAACCCTTCTCTTGTTATTCCATAATCGCCTATCTCCTGAGGATCATTCTTTGAATGAAAATCGCCGCCACCCGAAACCACAAGATTTTTTTCCTTAGCAATTTCTCTTGCTCTGATTACCATCTCTTTATCCTGATTTACACCTACACCTCTGTTTTCATAAAAATAATCAACCTCTATTCCGTCGCCACCACCCTCAATAAATCTTTCCACAACTTTTTCAACATTATCATAAAGCATCGGATGCGCCAAAATCGCAATACCGCCAGCACCATGAATCACACCAATCGTATTTTTTATCGTCTCCTTTTTTTGCCTCACATATGCCAATCCAGAACCTCCCAACAATTTATCAAATACCCCTTGAACCTCTTTAAACTCATCATATTTTCTCATCAAAATTTTTGCGATATGCAAACGCCCATAATTTACACCCTTAACTTCTTTTTTCAATTCCTCAAAAGTTATCTCATAACCCAACTCATTAAGACGCCTAATCATTTCTTTTTTCTGAACCTCTCTTGCTTTTATTAATTTTTTCGACGACTCAACCAATCCCTTATTTTCCAAATCTAAAAACAATCCAACTATGTGAACATCATAAAGTTTCAAATCTTCCTCGTCCGCCCCAATCTCTATTCCAGAAACCACTTCAATATTTTTACCCCTCGCATATTCTATTGCCTCCCTTGAACCCTCGACAACTTCATGGTCAGTAATCGCAATTACGGGCAACCTTTTTTCTATCGCCCAGTCAACCAACTCTCTTGGCTCCAACTCTCCATCAGATGCCGTTGTATGCATGTGCAAATCTATTTTCATCAAACCGCCACGTCCTTAATCCAATGTCTATATTCTCCCTCGCTCTCGACGTCAAAATCAATCTCAATCCTCTTACTGTATTCTGGCATATTCAAAACCGCGGTCTCTGCCTCACCACCCTCAAAATCCAAACGAAACTTATATCTCTCCGACAATTTCCTTAACTCTCCAAAATTATCCCTATTAATAATCCTACCAAGCCACTCTTTCCCAATACCATCACAACTAATCTTAATCATAACCACTTCAAATTTTTCTTCCAATAATTCATCCCAAAGTTTTCCTGGCTCATAATCCCAAAGCGGGGCAACAAATTTTAAATCAAACTCATCGCAAATTTTCTTTACCCTCTTCCCTTGATACGAAGACGCAATTCCTCCCACGACAATTCCTTCTACATCACCCCTAACCTTTCCAATTAATTTCTTCAAATCGTCCAACTCCTTCTCTTCAACGCCCTCACTCTCAACAGAAATCATCTCAATTCCTAATCTCTCAACCTGAGCATTCAGCAACTTCAAATCCTGCCGATGAAACATAAAACTATCCCTATTTTTTGGATAAACATTCAATAAATATTTTACCTCGTGACCCTCTTGCAAAACTTTATGCAAAGCCAAACACGAATCCTTTCCCCCGCTAAATAAAACCGCCAACTTCATAAAACACACGAGAGAAATCAATTTAATAATCTTACTAATGTTTCCACTTGTTCTTCGGTCCTCGTAGAAATAAATAAATAAATATGCCCACAATCAAAATACCCACTCCACCAACTCCTAATGCAATATAAAAATCACGCGTCCACTTTTCCCCTGCCTCATCCAAATCCCCAATTCCCAATATCAAATCTCCAGCATCCCCCTCGCTTGCCAAAACCTCATCGGAAATATCCTTACCCTCCAAAACTTCGCCATCATTAATATCCCCCCATTCATTCTCTGCGCAAACTATTCCCATCATTAACAAAAAAACAAATAATATTAACACCACCTCTTTCATAATTCTTATAAACCTTCTAACTTTAATAACTTTATGGCATCGACAAACCAATCCCCATTCTATCAAAGAGCCGAACAAAGATTCCACGAAGCATCCACCGACGAAGAACGAATAGCGTGTTTAGAAATAATGATAAAAGAATGTCCAAAACATAAATCTTCAGAAAACATGCGGAAAAATCTAACTAATCGTTACAAAAAATTAAAAGAAAATGTCAACAAACAAAGGCGGTCTGGCAAGGGAGGACAGGCAGGAATTAAAAAGGCAGATATGCAATGCGTTCTAGTCGGATTTCCAAATACCGGAAAATCAACAATCTTCAAAACCCTTACAAAACTCCATCCAAAAATATCCCCACATCCATTCACAACTCATCGACCACAACTCGGCACATTTTATTTCGAAGACGCACAAATACAAATCATCGACAGTCCAGCATTCCCTAATCACAACAAATCTTTAATTAATTCTACAGACACATTGCTATTTATTATTGACGACCTCGAACAAATAAAAAACGCAGAAAAATATATTCACCAATCCCGTGCGAGGGTAATTTTAATATACAATAAAGAAGACTTACTGTCAGAAGACAAGAAGCGAAAAACAGAAGCCAATCTAAAATCAAAATATAAAAAATTCGACTACATTTTTTTCTCAGACAAACCAACAAATACAAAACTCAACGAACTAACCAAAAAAATATTTGATACGTTTCCAATAATTCGAGTTTATACTAAGGAGCCCAAAAAAACCGCAAGCAAAGAGCCAATGATTCTAAAGAAAAATTCTACCTTTAAAGACGCTGCTGAAAAAATTTCAAAAGGCGTATCAAAAAAAATTAAGCAAGCAAGAGTCTGGGGCCCATCCTCAAAATTCGGCGGTCAAATAATAGGACTCGGACACATCTTAAAAGATAAAGACATTATCGAGTTTCAAACAAAATGAAACTTCATAAAATTCTTTTCATTCTCTCCCTCCTCGGGATACTTCTCCTAATTTTTCTAACCCAGATCACAAGCCAATTTCAAACCGGCACAATAAAATCAATTCAAACTTCAGACAGCAAAATAACAATCCAACTCGAAAATAATCCCATTGAATTAATCATCTTCGACATTTCTTTCACTAGTCTCAAAAAAGGAGATACAATAGAATTTCAAGGACAACAAGAAACATATATGGGCAAAGAACAAATTATCGTGGACAAAATATTTCTCCACCAAAAAGAATAATAAGAAAAACAAATTAATCCCTAAATGCTAAACCTAATCATCCCCCTAATCCTCGGCGTTCTTGCCGGAACATTCACAGGCCTGATTCCCGGAATCCACATAAACCTCGTTGCTGTTTTGGTTTTATCCATCGCATTTATCTCCCAGCTTCCAATAACAACCCTCCTAATTTTCATAACCGCAATGGCAATCACCCACACCTTTGTAGATTTTA
>JBDRJI010000099.1:0-3143 GCA_043815105.1 archaeon | reverse complement strand
GTCTCCAGAATTTTTTTTAGAACTGCCGTATTAATATCTTGGGATTTAGTCAAAATAATAATTTTATTTTTTGGATACATTTGATACTTTCTGATCGTTCGGAAAACCTTACGTTCGACGTAATCCAGAAATTGAAACCTGTCTAATTCTCGCTGGTTTGTAAACGTCCACACTGTTTTCATAATTTAAATTTATCAAAGATTTTTCTTTGTTCCTCTTTGCCTCCAGTAGAATAAGCATTTTGAAGTTCTAAAGCTTTTTGTCGAGCCTGCTTATTGGAGTAATACACCGAAGGCTTTCCCGCATCATCTTTGACGTGGTTTGTAAATTTGGATATTATCCCAGATTCCTTTGCATCTCGCGCGACGACCAGCCACGCATTATCAATGTAAAAGTGTCTGCCAACCATCGACAGGGGTAAAGTTTTTTCGTTAATTAAATTTTTACTCAGAAGATGCTTTAATCTAAAAGCGGGCTCTTTTTCACAGAGAAAACAACCGCCGCCCGGAGTCGGATATTCAATATTGTATTTTTTGGCCAGTTCCATCTGATCCTTCCGTCCTCGCCCACTAATATCTAAAAATTTATTTCTATCAACCAGCCCCTTCTTTTCGAAAGAAGTTTCTTTGAGCCGTTTCGCACAAAGTGGTCGCAAAATCTCAAAACCAATTGCATCATCAATTATTTTCATTGCCGAAGAGATTTGCGACATTGGTCGTTGACCGATAACTTCGCCCGTTGCAATAATTTCAATGCCGTGCCTATCTGCATATTCCTTTGCTTTCTTGAACATAAAAATTTTACAATCCTTACACGGATTAATTCCCGAGCCTGTTCCAAATTTCGGGTTCTTTAGAATTTTTAAATATTCAGATAATAACGGTTCCTTTTTTACATCAATTGTTATTACTTTTACACCTTTCTCCAAATCCAAATTAGAACATCCGCAACCAAACGGGAGAGCAAAATAGAGGGCTATAACTTCGAGACTCTGTTCCTGAAGTATGCGTACAACCAGACGAGAATCAAGTCCGCCCGAATATAAAACCAACGCCTTTTCCATATAATTTAATGGAACGATAGTTTTTAGTAGTTTGGGTTAATATCCACCATATACTTCCAGCTCTTGAGAATACCCCTTATGAGTAAAATCAAAATTGAAGATAAAAAGAAACTCCGACATTGCCTGAACACCTAGCCCAGCTTCCTTAACTAGTTTGTATAAATATTTAGTAAAACAGTATGGACAAATATTAGCTCTACTTATTCCGCAGGATACACAAGTTTTTGACTTACCTGAAATTCTATTATGCCTTAACATAAATACACCTAATCTATTTCTTATTTCTCGCTGTTCGGGAAATTTCCTAATCCATTGAACAAACGCCTCCACGATACAATTCGGGCAAAGCGGATGTTGAATATCTTCGCCACAAGATAAGCAGTCATTATGAATGCCCTCACAAATATGGTCTTTAGATTGGTTGGGGTACGCTGTTTCTGTTTCAAAGTTGCATGCCTGTATAGCGACATTCATTTTCTGTTTCATAGAAAAAAGGATGTCGCTTAATTATTGGGATTTAATAAAGGCCAAGAGAGTACGCACTAAAGAGGTATAAGAATTCGGATGGGATATCACTCTCTGCGTTTTCATAATTATGATAAGCTATTCAATTATTTAAAGCTTTCGGAGACGGTGCTGTGTGTATAAGGTCAGGACATATGTCCTACCCCAATAACAAATTAAAATCGTTATAAATTTCATCGGGAGTCTTTTTCATCAAGCTTGTATGCGGCCGAAAATGATTATATCTCATCCTCCAGAGTTCAGAATCTCCATTACAAAACTTGAATTCTCTCTTGAAGGTCTGGAATAATCTCTCGACTTTTCCTTGAGTTGTGGGGGAATGGATCACTCCTCTGATATGTTCAATTTTTCTAACTCTCAATTTTCTATCAAATTTTGAATGCTTACTTTTCGATCCATAAGCCGAACCATTATCGGT
This sequence comes from archaeon, assembly GCA_043815105.1. Classification (GTDB taxonomy): domain Archaea; phylum Nanobdellota; class Nanobdellia; order Pacearchaeales; family GW2011-AR1; genus JAGVXH01. The sequence goes on along the minus strand of JBDRJI010000099.1, from coordinate 1,137 downwards.
TAGAATTTGTTTTGGCTTTCCATAAATTTTGACAAGATCGTCAATCAACCTAATTACTATATCCGTCGTAACTGAATTTACCGGAGCGAAGGCCAAACTTTTTCTTGAGCAATCATCTAAAACTGAAATAACATATTTATCTTTGATTTTCTGGTCGCTGTGATCAATTTGCCAAAGAGAATTCGGATGCTTTCTTTGCCAGCGAATATATTTTATCCTTTTCTCTTTCCATTTCGTATATCTTTCCTTGTGTTTGTATGGGTCTAACTTCATGTTTTCTTAAACCAAACCGTTATAATAAACAGTCTGTATGTATTCAATACAAAAAATATACTCACTTAATATGCCAAAAGGGTGTTATCCCCCCACCCAGAATCGAACTGGGCCACAGCGGGCTACAACCGCCTGCTCTACCAATGAGCTATGGGAGGACGAATTTACTTATCAATTTTAACTTATAAAGTTTTACTTCAACTTTATTCTACCACGTTGCCAATCATCAATCACTTTAATTGCGGTTCTATTCTCATCAACCTCGCCACCCTTAACCAAAAGCCCCTTTTTTCGTCCGATATCCTCAAATATTTCGTAGGCGTCATTTCCGACAGCCCCATACATATTTTTTAAAGTTTCGTCATCACGTTTCATCAAGAATTCAATTATTCTAATCGCAACCCTTTCTGGATTTTTAATTTTATGTGGGTCTTTCGACGCTGTCATTCCAACCTGAACATTTTTGTCTCCAAACGGAATTACTCCTGGCGAATCCATAATTCTCAATCTTCCAGTACGCACCCATTGTGTTTTCTTTGTGGTTCCGGACATCGACGATACCTTTGCCTTCGCACCGGGCGCCAATAAATTAATCAAAGTAGATTTTCCAATATTCGGGTAACCAACAAGTCCAACCCTTAAACTCGACCTCTCCCAATTTTCCGTCATATTTTCCAGAGTTGCTTTCAGATTCTTAATCCCAGTTTTTTTCGTAGCCGAGATGAGAAATGAGTTTGGATATTCCTTCTTTAATTTCTCGGCATCCTTTCTCCCAATTAAATCCGATTTATTAAAAACGATAACCAGTCGTTTTCCTTTCATCGTCGAGACTTTATCAATAATTTCAGAATTCCGAGTAATCTC
>JBDRJI010000098.1:0-2873 GCA_043815105.1 archaeon | reverse complement strand
AGGCTTGCAAAAAACAATGCAACAAAAATTAGAACTAATTTGTTTTTCATATTACTTCTCCTTTCAATTAACATATTTCTGTTAAATTTTTATGTGGAATACCTTTCAATTAAGATATTTCAGTTTATATTTAAGAATCTTACATAGATGTCTCTATAATTTTTTTCTTTAAAATTACCTATTCCGTGGAAAGTTTTGGTTTTCCGCGAGGTATTTTTTTTCTTATCCACAATGTTTGTAATTTTTTGAGTGTCGTTGAATTCGGTATTTCTGTAGGAAATGACGAATTGTTGTCAATGGTTATTTATGGATTTTTGTTTTGTGTAAATATGATTAGTTGGATAGTCTAATTAATTTCTTCCAACCTTTGTTGTATTTAATTTCTTCAATTCTGATTAATCCTTTCTCTTCCAAATTTTTCTTTGCACTTGTCCCGCTTCTCGCCGAGAGTCCAATTTGGCGGTATACCTCGGTCGTGCTTAGATTATGATTTGGATTTTTTTGCAAGAATTCCACGAAGACTCGCTCGTCTGATTTCAATTCGTCATACCTAACAGTTTTTAACTTTTTAGATGCTGTCAATTGATTCTCAAAAACTAAATTAATAACCGACATTATATCTGACGTAGCATAGTTTCCCTGAGTTTTACCTTTCTCTAAAATTTTTTCAATTTCCCCCAATTCTATTCCTGCATTCAAATATGCTGTAACAAAATCATATATTGTTTGTTGAACTTCCGTTAAGTTGTTTGCAGGAATCTGAACCGGTTTGTCCTCGATGATCATTGGTTCAACTGGTACAGGATTCTCAATTGCTTCATTAAATTCCGGGTCTACTTTTTCTTCATAGGATTTCCCCAATGTTAGTGCCTGCATTCTTGCTTTAATATATTCGTCCGTTATATTTTTGTTTCGCATTTCTATATACTGAGCTTCAATCAAGAACGGCATCGCATATCGTTCTGCAAGTTTTACAATCGCACTTCCGACGGGTAGTTGAGAAAAGTAGTGTCTATTTTCCCTGAGGCTCATAATCTCACTCACATCATAAATATCCTGAGGCAACTGTTGCTGAAACGCAACGTGGCACGCGCTATTACCTTTGACCGTATCAGAAAGTTTTGAAATATGCTGGTCAAGGCAAATAAGACTCGTCCCGTATTCTCGCATTTCCCTATATATCATATCCGTCGTGGATTCGTTAGAAAAGTTCGTAGGTTTTTTCAGAAAAATATTATGCGCCTCGTCGACAATTATAGCATGATCAAAGTTGCAGTTTGCTTCGTTCTGCCTTGCCTTTTTTAATTTGTAAATGTATGTTAAAATAAATTCACAGAAAAAAGTTTTTTCTATGCTACCCAATGAATTTAATTCCATAACTACTCTTTTGTCCAGCAATTCCTCGACGCTAAAACTATTGTCGCCTTTATAATTTACAGTTTTACCAAACTCTCCGAATGTCATCACGGTTGCAATTCTTAGCGCAGATTCCAACCAGCCTGCCTCTCGTCCGTGAATCTTATCTAACTTTTCTTCCAGCCTCCATTTAATATGATTCCATGTTGGATAGTTTTCCGAACCGCTGTAAATTCCCCATTCTTTAAACGCCTGATCCAGTGTTTCCAAAATTACTTTATGGACGCCGAACGACGCCGAAAAACATTCTGTTAACAAATCGGACAAAACATTAATCCATTCTTTTGGGGCCACATTTTTAGGTGGTTGATTTATATTTGTCTTAAATAAATTGCTCACCTTTTCGTCCCCGACGGTAAAAGTCATAATTGCGCTATCTTCTGCTGAAAGTGGTCGGAAAGATTTTTTCCAATCAAAAATTAAATAGGGCTTGTTATGTTTGTTTAATGCTTCGACTATTTTAAACGCGAAAGTTGTTTTGCCGGAACCAGACATTCCCGAGACACAAATATGTCGTGGCCAATCTTGTTCTCTTAATGTAAAATCGAAAAGTTTTTTCCTTGCATAACTAATAGTAGCAAGATTATATGTTCCGTCGATTAATTCTTTTCTCGGAGGTTCCAACAAAACACCCTTATCTAACAACTGATTCAGATATTTTTGATAGAGTGCATTTAGCACATGAGCAATTTCCTCTCGCTCCTCTCGTCCGTCAGCTACAGTATACTGAAAATAAATCTCATCAATTTTCTTTCCAAAAACTGGTCTAAGTTTATTACAAATTTCTTCTATTGCTAATGGTCTTTGTATCATTATTCTTTCAAAATTTTTCCAAGCATTTCGGCTCGAGATTCTTTTTCATTTAGCTCTTTGGTATTTTCCCTTAGCTCTTTTTTTAATAAAGACATATCTCTCCAACATCCGATTTTTTCGTTAAGTTGAAGTTCAGAAATTTCAATTTGTTTCTTTCGAAGCTCTGCTCTCTCTCGTGTAAACTCGGAATCGTTCTCGCCTTTAGGTGCGTTTTCTAAAAGAAAGTTATGAATATTCGCTTTCATATTTTCACCCTCCTTGATAAATTTTCTGCTAAGAGATTTCCGTTCCTCAATCATATTTTCTATTTCTATAATAATTTCTTTAAGAGAATCCACTTTCGCTTTACCAACAGAATCGAACTCCTGGGATGTATTCCACATATTTTCCAATTTGTAATTTTGAGGTATTCCATTTTTACTAAGGTTTTCCATACAGAAATATGTAAATTTGGGTATATAAAGTTTGTGTTTGTTGTATTTTTTAAGGGGTGACAGATTTAGTTAAACACAACTATATCTCTCGAGATAAACTGGTCTGGTCTTGATTCTAATATCGGACCAAGATAAATTTTTAGTCCAGTTTTCTCGGCAATTTTTTGAACATTTACGCGAAACATTCGTATTGTCGGAAATGTTATTGCA
>JBDRJI010000097.1:0-10558 GCA_043815105.1 archaeon | reverse complement strand
CGAGTTCTTCTTCGTCATCGAATTCCTCGTCGTTGGTGTCGTCTTTTTCGGTCTCCATGTTGCCCCTTTATTTAATCTTCACTAAGTCAAAGTCTTTATAAATATTTGCGTATATTTTATGTAGAATTGAAGAACATAAAGCAATTTAAAGGGTGGACTCTTGAAAATTTTTGTTTACCCAAGCATAATTTACTTTAAAACTTCTGTAGAAAAGATTTAAAAAGGGAAAATTGTTTTGTTTGTCGTTAGGGATGACCTTAGAATCATTATTACGATATCACATTTACAATCATGAAAGGCTCGGGGGAGTAACAGCGAGGGTATATTTCTAATTATAACTAAATATGGAGAAAATAAAAAATGGCAAAAATTAGTCCAACGTCGATTAAATATTCGATTGTAGCAGATTTCGTAGCGGATGGTCCGTTTCAGAAACCTGATGTTATCGGGGCTTTGTTTGGTCAGACCGAAGGTTTGCTTGGTTCCGATATGGAATTGAGAGAGCTTCAGAAAGAAGGCAAGATTGGGCGTATCGAAGTCGAATTGCGTACTGAAGGTGGGAAGACAACAGGGGAAATTATAATTCCTTCTGCTTTAGATAGAACTGAGACGACGATTATTGCGGCTTCCTTGGAGACGATTGATAAGATAGGACCTACGGATGCGAAGATAACTATTAAGGAAATTTCCGATGTAAGGGGTTCGAAACGTGATTACATCATGGAACGAGCGAAGGCATTGCTTTCTGGAATTAAGAACGAAGGTATGGATTCTACGGAAATGGAAACCGAACTTAGAGAATCGACTCGAGCTTCAAAGGTTGTTGAGTATGGGGCAGAAGGTTTGGCGGCAGGTCCTAATATTGATGACGATAAAGAGATTATTGTAGTCGAGGGTCGAGCGGATGTCGTGAATATGTTGAAGCACGGAATCAAGAACGTGATTGGTATGCAGGGGACAAAGTTTCCTAAGACTATTGCAACTTTGAGTGAGACGAAAGAAATTACCTTGTTTGTTGATGGTGACCGTGGCGGAAAGTTAATCGCGCAGAATGTGTGTGATAACGCTAAGGTTGTTTATATCGCTACTGCACCTGATGGCAAGGAAGTTGAAGAGTTGGCAGGTAAGGAATTATTGCAAGCGCTTCGGAAGAAAGTTCCGGCGGAAGTTTTTTTGAGGGATATCAAGAGATCGTCATATAGGGATTATAGCCCTGTTCGTAAAGAAGAGCCAGTATCTGAGGATATTGTTCGAAGAGAATTGGCTAGTGACGATGTTTCTAAGCTGAGGAGTCTTATTCCCGAGATTAAGGGTAAGAATGTTTTGGTCTTGAACGATAATTTGGAAATTGTTAAAAATATTTCTGTTTCTAGATTAAGCTCAGTTGATGCAAAAAGTGCTTTCGTGCTCATGGTTTCTGTGGCTAGTGAATCTGTAATTCAGGCGGCTGAAAGAATGAAGTCGAGAGCGGTTGCAGCTAAGACGTTTGGTAAAGTTTCAGATGCTAGTGTTCAATTAGTTTCGCTTTAAAATTATTTTTATATTTTTATATGCCCCTTTGGGGCAACTTATTTTTTTATTTTTTGAAAAGTTTTATATACCTTGTCTTATTTCATATTAAATGAAGGGTGAGGATGAAAATAGGTATTTTGGTTGGAAGTGGTTTGTAATCTTGGGAGTGTTGGCTGTTTTGATTTGGGGAGTTTGGGTGTTATTTTTTAGCTATGCGGATTGTGAGGCTTGGGAATGTTTTAATGATAATTTGAAGAATTGTGATAAGACGAAGTTTATCGGGGAGACGGATATGATTTTTGAGTATATTATTGAGGGAAGTTCTGATGGAGAGTGCGAGGTTGTGGTGCAGTTGTTGCAGGGTGAGTTAAATAATAAAGACTCGATAAAATTGGAGATGCAAAAAATGACTTGTATGTTGCCAGGGGGTATTGTAATGATTCCGGAGAGTGATATTGGAAATTGTCATGGGATGTTAAAAGAGGGATTACAGGATTTGGTGATTAAAAAATTGCATACATATCTTGTTCAGAATTTAGGAAAGTTGAATTTAGAGATGTTAGATGTGCCTGAGTTCGAGAGCGTGGTGGGTAGTGAATAGGTATTGTTTTTTACATTAGCATAAATTTAGATTCTTTCTTTTCTGTTTTTAATTATGTCAACGATTAAGTTTGGTCCGGCGGGGCTTGGTTCTGTGAAAGATGCAATAAATAATTTAGAGATGTTTCATAAGTTGGGATTTAAGGCTTGCGAGATTGCATTTACTTATGGTCCGTATATTAAAGAAAAGGAGGACGCTGTTGCGATTGGTAAAGCTGCAAAAAGACTTGGAATTTTTTTGTCGATACACGCACCATATTATGTTAATTTGAATTCGAAAGAAAGTGAAAAGATTGAGGCGTCGAAGAAGAGGATTTTGAAATGTTGTGAAGTTGGAAGTTGGCTTGGAGTTGAGAGAGTTGTTTTTCATCCTGGGTTTTATTCGGGGATGAGTTCTGTTGAAGCGAGTGTTAAAATTAAGGAGGGTATACTTGAGATGCAGGAAGTTATTAAGAAAAATAAATGGAATGTTGAATTGTGCCCCGAGGTTATGGGAAAGAAAAATGTTTTTGGGTCGATTGATGAAATTGGCGATTTAGTCGGTTCAACGGGGTGCGGGTTTTGTATTGATTTTGCACATGTGTTGGCGAGGTATGGTCGATATGAATTTGATAAAATTGTAGAAATGTTTAAGGAGAAAAGGTGGCATGTGCATTTTTCTGGAATTGAGTTTGGAGAGAAGGGCGAGAAAAAACATTTAATTACTCCGACTAAAGATTGGAATAAAGTTTTGAAATTTTTGAAAGGGCTAAATAAAGATGTGGTTTTGATTTGCGAGAGCCCGGACCCGGTTGGTGATTCTATTGTTGGGATAAGTCTTTGTGATGAATTGAAGTAATTATTTCAACCGGTTTTCTTTTTCTAAATCTTCTTTTTGTTGTTTTTCTTCTTCTTCGAGCATTCTTTCTCTAAGTTCGGAAATTTTTTCCAAGATACGTCTTGCTTTATCGGGATCGTCTCGTGCAATATTTAGAATATATAAGATTTTTCGTAAGAGGTCGTCATAGGATTCTCTTTTGTACTCTCGGAGTTTTTCAACACGGAGTTTTGTTTCCTCCAGTAGTTTTATCGTCGTGATTTTTCCTGTTGGTGTTTTTTTCTTCGTCATTTTTTTGTTACTTATTTAGACAATGGATTGTATACGAAAGTATACTTTTTAAAGTTTTTTGTCTCTCTGGAATTACAACAATAACAAGGTTTAAATAGTTTTCATAAGTCAAAATATTAACTAAATTATAAAATGAAAAATATGAAAAGAAATGTGCTTTTGATTCCTTTTATCGCAGTTTTGACTCTAATGGTTGTAGGCTTTGCTTCGGCTAATTTGGCTACTGGCGTTGTTGTAAAACTTAATGGCGAAGATATTTTGACTGGTAACGAACTTGTTAGTTTTTCTGGCGATGTTGTTCCAATTAAGGTTACTTTTGCTGCTGGCGAGAGTAGTTCAGATGTGAAGGTTAAAGTCAGCGTATATGACGGCCGAGATGATGTCAGTGTTTCTAGCGGAAGATTTGACATTGTTTCTGGAAAAATTTATACTAAGCTTTTATCTTTGAGACTTCCATCAGATATTGATAGCGAGTTGGACGAGATGACACTTAGTATTGAAATTTACGACGTGGACTACAATACTGTTAACTACGATGTGGATTATCAAGTAAGTATGCAAAGAGAATCCTATTCTCTTGACGTATTATCTGTTGACTGTTCTTCGAAAGTTTCGGCTGGCGAAGTCTTCCCTGTTTCTGTTGTTATAAATAACAATGGTTTTAATCAGGCTGATGATAATTATGTTGTTGCTTCGATTCCTACACTGGGCGTTTCCTCACGAGGATATGCTGGTGATTTGAGTCCTGTTGACGATTATCAAGGTAATGACGGCGAAGAAGATTCTGTTTACAGAATGGTATACTTGAAGATTCCTGAAAACGCCGAAGCTGGTGTTTATGAGATGGAAGTTGTTGTATATAATGATGATACTAAGACTGTTGTTACACAATTGATTAGTGTTGATGACTCCACTTCGACTTCGGTTTTAGCTGCTATGAAGAATCAAGATTTGAATGCAGGAGAAACAGTAACTTACGATTTGATTATTGTGAACTCTGCAGATGATGTTAAGGTTTTCAACATTAAGACTGTTTCCGGAGATGTTTTGAGCGTATCGGCTCCTTCAGTGATTACTGTTGGCCCAGATACAAGCGAAACTGTTTCTGTTACAGTTAAGGCGGCAAACGACGCTGCGGTTGGAACTTATACTTTCTCTGTTGATGTTGACGGCAAGCAAACTGTTTTTGGCGCTAATGTTGTTGAGGGATCTGTCTCGACTTCTGTAGTAGCTTTAACGGTAGTCCTTGTGATTATCTTTATTGTTCTTCTTGCTGTTTTGGTTGTTCTTCTTACAAGAAAAGAAAAGCCAATCGACGAAGTAGAAACTAGTTATTATTAACTTCGATAAATTATTATTATTTTTATTTTTACAATTACCCCCGCTTAGGGGGTTAGTTTTATTTTTAGTGAGTGTGAGAACTATGGAAATGTTAGATATCAAAATAGCTAGGAATGAAAAAGATTTTAAGGATCTTTATACTTTGGAGAATTTGGCTAACCAGCCCCATATTCGAGAGAAAAATAGATATTTTGGAGTAGCAAGGTTGGATGATTTTTCAGTAGGATATTGGAGTGGAAATTTTTCTGGAGAACTATTTGCTTCTGCGTATTTTTTTGTTGCTGAAAACTATCAAGATAATGATTTTGGCTATGAATTAAAAAAACATCAATTAAGATTTGCCAAATCTTTAGGATGCAAATTTGCCACATCTATAGTTGAACCTTCTAATCTAAATAGTTGGGCTATTCAGGAAAAATGTGGCGGAGAAGAAAAATTATATGCCGAGATAAGATATGGCGAGATAAGTTGTTTTACGTTTGATTTAAAAAATTTAGATTTTTAAGCTGACTATTTTAGAAATATTTTCCTGCATTGATACTCCGTAGAGGTTTGCGGCTTCGGAAATTAAAGTATCGTTATGAGTTATGACGATGTACTGACCTGCTTTTATATATTTTTTAAGGAGAGCCGCGAGGAGTTCTGAGTTACGTTTGTCGAGGGCCGCGTCAATTTCGTCGAAGATATAAAAGCAATATGGTTTGTATTCTTGGATTGCGAAAATCAGCGAGAGGGCGACCATTGTTTTTTCTCCTCCTGAGAGAGAGGTTACATCGAAATATTTGTTTCGTGAAACTTTGATTATAATACTTAGTCCGCCCTCGAATGGATCTTTTTTATTTTCTAACTCAAGAGACACTTGACCCTTTCTGGAAAGTTGTGAGAAATTTCTTGTGAAATATTCGTTGATAACATTTAAAGTTGTAATAAACGATTTTTTCTTTTTCTTATCAATCTCGGCGATGATGTTTTGTATTTTTTCTTTTTCCTGTAAAATAATTTCGGCTTTATTCTGGATTAGCTGTACTTGCTCTCCGACCCTGTCAAATACTTCGAGAGCCCTTAAATTTACATTGCCGAGTCTCGATATCTGGAATTGCGATTTTTGGAGTCGCTCCTTGATTTGGTCGGTTGGCATTGCGAGTATTTTGACTTGTCCTATTTCAGATAGCTCGGATTTTAATGAATCGATTTGGGCAGTGAATTGTGCCTTCTGAATTTTGCTATTATTTATTCTATCCTCGAGATTTTTTACTGTGTGCTGGATTCCTATAATATCAGTTTCTAGAACTTTTTGTTGATCTTGCAATTCGTTTCTTTGGTCGAAGAATGTTTGTGCTTTTTCGTATAATTTTTTTTCTTCGGCATCTTTTTTAATTGCTTCTTTGTCTTTTTCTATAATTCGTAATTCTATTTTTCGTAATTCTATCTCGGATTCTTCTATATCCCTCGTGATTGATTTTAGCTCTACGGAGAGTCGGTTTATTTCCCTTCTTTTTATCGTAATTTCTGTGTCTATGTCCATATCGGCGAATGATATTTCTTGGAGAGTTAGTCTGGCCTCGTCATATTTTTCTTCAATACTTTTTAGTGCCTCATACTTATCTCTTATTAGGTGTAATTTTTCATTGATAGATTTTAGTTCTTCTTTTGTCTCTGTTTGATTTTTTGTAATTTTTTTTATTTGTTCCCTTTTTTCTTCTGAATTTTTTAATTTTATTTGATCAATATCAAGTTCGTTAAGCTTTGTCCTTAGCGTCGATAATCTTTCCTTGAAACTATTTATTTTTTCAGCTTCTTCTGTACGGGTTTTTATATTTTTTTCGACTTCATGTTTTGCTGATTCTATTTTTACATTTGCCGTCGTCGATATTTTATGTTTGTGATTGTCTCCAACATCTTGTTTGCATATAGGGCAGAATTTTAGTTGAACAATATCAGATTTTAATTTTTCTTCTCTTTCTATGTCCATTTCTAGGATTGCATTTCTTTTTTCTCTTTCGAGAATTTCTTTCTCAAGATTTGATATTTGTTCAATTGTTGTTTCTATTTTTGATTTTGTTTCTACGCTTAACCCCCTATTGGTTTCAATTGATTTTGAATATTTTATTTCGTTAAACAGTGAAGTAATTGTTTGATCTATCAGTTGAATTTCTTTTGACGATTCAATGAGAAATTTTTCCTTTTGAGATTTTTGGTTTTCTAAAGTTGATAAATCTGATTTTAAAATGTAGAATTTTCTTCTTTGCTGTTCTAGGATATCAAATTTTTCTTGAAGTATTTTTTGTTGTTTTTGTTGTTCTTTTATTTCTGGAGAGACAGTTTGTATTTTTGATATTTCAAGATTTAGTTTTTCTATCTTATCTTTGAAGTTGGATATTTTTTCTTTTCCATGGGTTGTTCTATTGTCGAAGTTTTCACGACGGGCATCCAGCCCTGCAAGGTCAGCTTTCAAGTCTGAAATTTCTCGATACAATATTTCTTGCTCATTACTTGTTGAAGATTGAATTTGTTTATTTATTATTAGGATTTTACTTTGTAGATTATTGACACTGGAATTTTTTTCGTGAATTTGTTTTCGGAGTTTTTCTATTTCGGAGTTACACTCTTCAATGGCTTTGTTTATTTCGGAAGTTTCTTTTTCTTTAGTGTTCATGGTTTTTGATATTAGAGTTGCTTTGCATTGCTTGATTGTGGTTTCGAGTTTTTGATAGGAAATTGCTTCCTGTCTTTCTTTGTCGAGATTTTTCAAATATGATGTTCGCTCTTTGAGGACAGCTGCAACTTCTTTTAGTTTTTCTTCGGTTTTTTCAAATTCTCTTAGGGATTTTTGTTTTCGTGTTTCGTAAATTGAGATACCTGCGACTTCTTCAATTATTTTTCTTCGTTCTTCTGGGGTTGCTTTGACTAGGGATTGTATTTCGCCTTGGAGTACGATGTTGAATCCGTTTGGGTCGATGCCGGCTTGGGCCATAAGTTCTAAGATGTCTTGTCGGGTTTTTGTTTGTCCGTTTATTCTGTAAATTGATTGTCCGGTTTTTCGCACGACTCGTTTAATTGTAATTTCTGATGCGTCGATGCCGAAGGTTTTGTCAGAGTTGTCAAATACTAATTCTACCGATGCTTCCTGTGAACCCTTGTACGTTTTGTTTCCTGAAAAAAGTAGATTTGCGGCCTTTGCGGCCCGGATTGATTTAATTGAGAGTCGACCGAGGACAAAACAGAGTGCGTCGGTTACGTTTGATTTTCCAGAGCCGTTTGGTCCGACAATAACATTCATTGTGTTTTCTAACGGTATCTCGGTTTTTCGCGCGAAGGATTTAAATCCGTGCATCACCATTTTTTTTATGTATGTCATAAGGAGAAGAAGAAAGTTGAGTTTTTAAAAATATACATTTTAAAAACTAAGTTTTTACTCAGTAGGTATCTCTGGTGAGTTAAAGATTATTGAATCAAAACAACCTTTCCTGATTTTTGGCCTTGATAAGTTTTTTGACGGTGTTCCACGAGAATCTGATTATGTGTTTATATTTTTCATTGTTGAAATTTTCTGCGATGAATTCTTTTGTTTTTGGGTCGGCAGGGTAGCCTGAACCGAAGTCTTTTTTGAGTTGTAATTTCAGTTTGTAAATTTCATCTTCTCGTTTTTCTTTTGCGATGATTGATGCGGCTGATACGACTGGGTGGTTCGCGTCGGCTTTATGTTCGCAAGATAGTTGAATAATTTTCGGATTTTTAATGAGTTGTTGGACATCGTTAGACCAAGATTTAATATTTACAGATGGGCAGTCGACGATGACCTTTACTTTTTCGTTTAGATTTTTGGTTAGTTCGTTTATTATTTTTGCGGTTTTTATTGCTTCTAGATAGTTGAGGTTTGAGGATTCGTCAATTTCTTTTGGTTGCGTGATTTCTATATGATATTTGAATTTTTCTTTTATCTTTTCTTTTATCTCTCTTCTTATTTTTGGAGTTAAGAGTTTAGAGTCTTTTGCCCCCCAAGATTTGATTATTTCTTCTTCTTTTGATTCAATCAGAACGCCCGCCAAAATCATCGGACCTAAAACCGGACCACGTCCCGCGTCGTCGATGCCTAAAAGTTTCATGTAATTATATATTAGTTAGATTTAAAAGTCTTGAGTATGATTTCTTTCTATAGCGGGGTGGAGCAGTCCGGTTAGCTCGTGAGGCCCATAACCTAGTATTTTGATTAGAAATAATAATTGCTTGCTCAATAAATTTCGCAAGCAGAGGTCGCGTGGTTCAACCGTCGCTTCAGAGAATCTCGGCCGAAATCTTACAGATTTCTAAAAGTCCATAAAGGACTTTCTATCGTGTCCCCTAGATTTTTCAGAAGAAAGCTTTATAATACGTTTTTATCATCTAATATTATAGCGGGGTGGAGCAGTCCGGTTAGCTCGCGAGGCCCATAACCTCGAGGTCACGTGGTTCAAATCCCGTCCCCGCTATTTGTTTTGACATAATGAAAAAAAATAAAGATGTCGGTATTTCTGTAGGTGAATTTTTATATGGAATTTTATCTGTAATTTTTGGATATCCTACTATGGAAAAGGTTCTCGCTGGAGAAATTTTATCTCAAGTTACTGGAGGTTTGAAAATAGTTTTGGTAGTCTTGTTTGGACTTATTTTTCTTTTAGGTTATTTTTTATTAGCTGATTTTATATGTAGAAATTTCTTTGATACAACCTTAGCAGATGAGATAAATAACCTTTTAGAAAGAAATTGAAAAATATATTATTATGTGGGGAGGAGGATTCGAACCCCCGTAAGCGTAAAGCTACTGGCGCTTAAAGCCAGCCCGTTTGGCCACTCCGGCATCCCCACATGTAATTATGCAAGAAATTAGAGTTATAAAATTATCGGAGTGAACACCTTCGCTTCAAAGAAACTCGGCCGGACTGATGTCCTAAGAAAAATCTATATTTTCCTTAAACGGGCGTTTGGCTGAGCAAAACGCTTTGAGCAACACCACTAAAATTCAATTTGTTGCGAGGTGTATTTTGCGAACAGCGTAGGCATCCCCACATAAAAACAATTAGAAATAACGATATAAAAAGTTGGCGATGACCGGTCACGTGTTTCCGAAGCCTCCGACGGGAGTCAAACCCGTGACCTCAACATTACGAGTGTTGCGCTCTATCAACTGAGCTACGAAGGCGATATTATGATCTAGAAAACTTCCTTTTTAAATTTTTTAATAGTTCCATTCTATCCCAGAAGAATAATATTTATAAAAGCTTTTGAACAATAGGATAAATGGAAGGATTCGATTTAACAAAATTTCAGCAAAAAGGCGAAGAGCAGGATAAAATTCGTAAGATTATGGGGAAAATGTTGTCGGGGCGGGACGACTATGAAGCGATTATCGAAGAGAGGCAAGAAATTAAGAGATGTCCCGAGTGTGATTGGGCATTAGAGGGTGGAGAGAAATTTTGTCCTGAGTGTGGGGCTAAGGTTTAGATTAACTCATCTCCCCAACTCTTTCTGCATAATCACATTTCGTGCATTGCAATAAATATATCCAGTCCTCGTCGCCGTACATTATCCCGAGGTCGATTACCCTGCATTTGTCGTTTCCACATTCGAGACATTTAAATCCGTATCCCGTTTTGGAATTATTTTCCGCCGCTCCGGTTCCAAGTTTTTTTCGCTTGAAATTTTCGGTCATCAATATTTTATTATCCTCGGTATACCTTTCTTTCAAATCACATTTAGAACATACAAGATATCTCTCGTTATTTTCAGTTACTATCTTCAGTATACTATTACATTCTTGGCAAAATTTTATTGACATGTTATATCGAGTTAGTGGGGTTATGTAAAGTTTTCTGTGACGACAGTATCTCCGATACTTATAAAGGAGGTGGCGGAATTATAAAAATTAATTCAGAATAAACTCCCTCGATATCCTTCAAAAATTTCTTAAATACCACATCTCGCCTCGTCAACTCCAATCTCCAAATCAAAACCAACAAC
>JBDRJI010000096.1:0-10302 GCA_043815105.1 archaeon | reverse complement strand
CATCTCCTTCACCCCAATCCCCGCCACTTGTATCAGCATCTCTCCTTTTCCTATATAGTGTCTATGGCTTGGCATTTCATCAACGGTTAAAGTATTAGTTTTTTCTCCTCCTATTTCACCCCGAGTGTCAAAAGAAGCATCTCCTGAATCTAAACCAACAATTACTTTTCCTTCTGCAGAAGTAAATTCCGTCCAGCCATCAGGGCAACTTGCTAAATCAAAAGCTACCACAGCACCCGGAGGCGTTATAGCATCGGGATGCCCATGAATTGTAGGATCAACTGAATCAATAGCATAAACGACACCGACGAACAAAACAATAGCCAGAGGAATTAACCAAGTAAAATCTTTTTTCTTCATCTCTAATTTCAAACTCACCATAGTATTATTAATAATGACTCCTATTTAAAACTTTTTATGGCGCAATCCCATATTTCCTCAAAACTCCCGCTTTATCCTTTGCATAATCATTTACAACTCTCTGAATATCTTCGTAAGATAATACCTTTTTTTGAAAAAGCGTCCACAATAGTCTAGTCCGAATGCCGAATTCCTTTTGTAACTCATCTCTTGAAAGTCCGAACTTTTCTGCGATCTTATCAAAAATTTTACTATCTTTCGCATGATAAAATTTATCATCTGCGGGATTCCATTTGAATGGCGTATTTGTCAAAGCCGTCCCGTCCTGTTCAACCTTTACAACCTCGACAACTTCCCTTAGTCTTCTAGTTTCATGTCCTTTTACAATAGCATGAGTCATAATCGCCATTACATTCAGCCCGTTAACCAGCATCGGACTCAAGCTGATTGGTGGCGTCTCTAATCTACGAATAATTGAATCAACTGAATCCCCGTGCATAGTTGAAATTGAAGCATGTCCGGAAGCCATTCCCTGAAATAAAACCGACGCCTCTTTACCTCGCACCTCACCGACAATCACATAATCAGGATTTTGTCTAAATGAACTCCTAAGTAAACTAAACATATCAACCTCTCCTACGCCAGCACTCGAAACTCCGCTCCTAACCACCGACGGTAACCAATTCTCTCGAGGAAGCATTAGCTCCCGAGTGTCCTCAATGGAAACTACCCTGTTCTCTTGCGGAATAAAAAAAGCCAAAGCATTCAACATTGTCGTCTTACCTGAAGCTGTTCCGCCGACAATCATTAGGTTTGATTGATATTGTAACAGGATCCAAAAATAAGCTAACATTTCGGGACTCAGTGTATGAAACCCAAGAAGCTGTGTCGGTGTCCACGGTGTTTTAGTAAATTTGCGAATTGTAAACGTCGGTCCTTTTGAACTAATATCCTGGGTGTATGTCGCATTAACTCTTGACCCGTCAGGCAAACTTCCGTCCAAAATCGGAGATGCATAAGAAATATAACGTCCTGTTTTTTGCGCCAGCTTCTCAACAAAATTTGATAGCTCATCCATAACTCCAAACCTTACATTTGTTTTTATATTTCGAAAAATCCTATGTACAATATATATCGGATCCCCCATACCATTACACTCAATATCCTCAATAAAATAATCTCTCATCATCGCTTCAATTTCGTTCAACCCAATAAAATTTCTATATAAATAATAAAACATTTTTTTATAAGAGGTCTCTTCAATCTCTAGGCCCAACTCTGAAACAATTAGCCTCGCCGTTTTATCAATATAATCTAGCATTCCTTCTTTTGAATTATCGTCTCCCACCATATTTACATTCACGACTTCTCTCATCGCTTGTTCGATACTATTCAAATTCGCACTCTCCTCTTCGGACATTATTGGCTCTTCAACATCATAAATAACATCTCCTGACTTAGCATCATAATAAATATGAATCGAAACGTATGGCGCAATAACCATATACCTCACGTCTATTTTTGTCTTGTCATCAAACCGCGGAATTGCTGGCACTCGCGGATTAAGATTTATATCAATATCACCCATTTTAATTTAAAGAAATGCTCATTTATTAATGTTATTAGGCCTCATTCAATCCTATTATAATTTCCCCATCAGTATTTTTTCCGTTATTCTCAATTACAAATCTGTATGGCGTCGGTGCAATATCTAGTTGCATTGTTCCAGAATTGTCTCCACCATATTGAATGTCTGTAGAATATTTCAATTTCAATTCAACCTCCCATGGATCGGCGGATCTCGTGGTCACATTTAAGCGCCCCAATGAAACTGGAATATCGGCCTCACTATATTGAAAACTTGAATCCAGAATCCATGAAATGCTATTCTCCTCCATATCAATAATAAAAATACCCTTCTTAATTTTTAAATCGACAACGCGCCTATTTCCAGCAGCTCTTTGAACTTCATAAATTTTATCGTCAATATTATTTAACGCTTCAATAGATTGCTCGATTACCACCTCATCCTTCTTCGCATTTATTTTTGGCAAAGCAGCTGCCATCACTAGGCCTATAATGGCTAAACCAATTAAAGTATAAATTACAGTTTCAACCCAAACCTGTCCATTCTTCCGAGAATTAATTCGAGAAATATATAATTTTTTTTTATCAACCCTTCTTTTCATGGTTATAAAACAAAAATCTTCTTTATATACTTTTTTGTAAACAAAAATTAAAAAAAATTAAAAGGGCCTAATCGGCCAAAAAATAATTAAATTAACAAGCTAATAAAGCTCTGCTTGCAGAAACATCACAAGATTCCTCTGTGTTTCCAATATTAACAATCGGTGCAATTTGTACTCTGTCAACATTTGTAGTATCAGTTACATTTATTAAAAATACCTTCTCCTCGTTTGCTCCTGGTAAATCACTTGAAATTGTATAAGATGTAGTAGCTCCTAATGCAGAAACTAAAACCTGAACACCTGCTAAATCAATTTCTTTAGCTCCACGCTTAATTTGTAAAGAAATATTTTCTCCACCTGCTACTATACAAGTATATCCTGCATCGACCAAGGAAACCTGACTTACAGCGTCTAAACAAATGGTCCCTTTGCTTAATTGATCATTAATCATAGGAATAATGGCAGCCCAGATAATCGTAACAGCAGCGACGGTAATTAAAATTATTAATACTGTAGCCACAACTGCGCTTATACCCCTCTTTTGAATTCTACGAGAGAAACATGAAAATTCTCTATTCATTTTTTTATTATTCATCATACCTCCTTTCAACCAAGTTTTAATTAGGACATTCCTAATAAAGAATACAGGAGGTATGAGTTTATAAGTATTACGATTAAAGTGTAATTCCTGAATCCATACAGGTGAAAACTTTATTCAAACTTTGACCTCGAACATTTCCAATCAATGCAGGATAAATAATTATCTTCTCTGGCTCTTCGCCACTATCCATTTTTAAATCAAGAGTTTTTTTAATAGCCTGTCCTGCATCAATCGAAAAATCGAATTTAGCTATTTCGGAATTTCCTTCCTTAAATAATTTAATATCTAAATGACGAATATCTACATTTCCCCTATTAATAACTTCCAACTCGCTTCCAACTTTCTCAGCTCCAAAATCTACCGACGAGCACAATTCCTCTACCGGTCTTCCAAATTTCTCAATTTGTTCACTAATAAAACCACGTGCCCAAAAAAAGATTATAGCCGCCAAAACCAAAACCAACAATATCATTAGGGTACTCGCTATCACCGGAGAAAGTCCACGCTTATTTCTAACACCTCTTTTCATACTGTTACTTATCTTTATAATTTATAAATGTAGTTATTCATATTGACATTCAATTTTCCTAGTAATGTGCGACCCGCAGTTCACCACCTGATCTTCTTTTATTATAAATGGCTGAACTTCCACCAGCGTCACCTCTTTTAATGCTTTACCATCATCAACAAGTTTATCGGCAAAATAGTAGGTTCCAGTATCTTCCCCGCCCGGCATAATTGCAACCCCCGTATCATTAAAAGTATAAAATCCGAAATCCGCATCCGGACGATCGTGAACCCGCAATGAATATCCATCCACCTTGAACAGCCCCTTATTTTTTAAAGTAATACTCAAATAGCCACTATCAGCACCTAATGGCGACGGAATACATCCATAATCTTTTATAATTATACTAATCCCATCTGGACATGTAGCAATATCCTCTTCGCTAACATAAAATTTTAACCAACCATAAACTAAAACCGAAAGCGAAATCGTAATTGAAATTAACAAAACATATCCTACAACATTACTTAATGCTTTTTTCTTCTTACCCAATCGCGATAAAGCTTTCATCATCCACATCCTTTTGTATTATAAAGAGAACTTTTTTGTGTCTAGAAATCGGAAACTCTATAATCTGCCCATCGACATCAATCTGGATTGTATCCTTTCCTTCCAAAACAGTAGTATTAATCTCCCAAGTTCCAACTTCCTCAAAATCATCTGCATATAATTCAATATCTTCACAACTGTTAATATTGCATATCTGGCTAACCACAATTGTTTTCTCGCTTTCAACCTCTTGCCCATCAGCTATAATAGAATCTGCCATCTCATTTACAACCTTAACTCCGGAAATATTATCTCCATAAATAATAATAAATTCTGACTCTGGATCCTTATCTCTAATATTTTCAGAAAGTAATTCTACAAAAATATTCAAATTTGCCTCATCATCAAAATCGCTATAAATTTCATAATCTATTACCCCTCCTATCTCCTTCTTTATTTCGTAGCTAAAATCATAGAAATCTGTTGGCTCTTCGTTCACTATCGCCTGATTTGAAATAACCCCCAAACTAATTACAACCGCAACAATTATGACAGCCGCGAGAAGAAAAAGTTGTGCGCGCTTATTCATCACCATAACGATTGATTGGCTCTATACTTTATAAAACTTACTTCGTTTCATCGTCTGGAAAAATTAATATTAAATTAGTGTAGGTCCAGCAAGTTGCTCAAATCCACAGTCCAGAGGTTATTAATCATCCTCAGCTCTGCGACCCCTTAAGCATCTAAACCTTAACTTAGGGCTGCTCCGTTCCCGACCTGACCCGATTCATCAAGGCAAGATCAAAAGGGACAAAACCTCAACGTCAAATCAATAACATCGACAGCTTCATCTCACGCCTTGCCTTGCAGTCCGCCATAAAGCCCATTTGCGAATAGCGAGGGGCTAGCTCGCCGACCTGACCTACAATAGTAATAAAAAATAGTAGTTTATAAAATTTTGGTTACAATTTTTTGGACTCTACTATATTCTTTGTTTTAAAAGAAAGCAAAAACAGGGTGAACATAACTCCCCCGAATAGTAAAAAAATAAATTTGAATGGCAATAAAATAAGCAGAATAGAAGCGAAAAATTTTCCGATGAAACTTCCGGTATCAACTGCGGTGTTATACGGACCATAAAATCTGTCTATTTCCTCTTTCTTTAAAATGTCAAAAAAATACGCTTCCGTTGTTGGTTCCAGCATAGCCATACCGATGCTGGCCAGAGCTAAAAGTGCAAGAATAATATAAATGTTGGAGAAAAAGAAACAGGATATTGAAAAAACTGCTACAATAAAATAGCCCAATTTGAAAAGACCGCTGAATCCGTGTTTGCCTGCCCACTTGGAAAAGAAATACTCAAAGCTAATTAAGGGCACCGCAACCGCAAATAAAAAATAACCTATTTCCAAATCTCCCAGTCCCGAATGTAAAATCATCAACGGTATAAAAAGATAAATTAAAGCCCACCAAAAATTAACTCCAGCTCCGAGGAAATAGGCAACAACTCTTTTCTTGTGGCTAAAAAATGCTAAAAAATTCTTTAAGATATTATTGTCTTTTCCATTTTTTCTTTTCTTGCCATTAATCCTAGCTAATTTAAAAAATAATAAACCTACAGCAATAAAAATTGCTGCCAAAATAAAAACGCTCCTAATTCCGAATCCCGCGGCCACATATCCTGCGACTAAAGGACCTACGACCCACGAGACATTCATCAGGGTGTAAATCATGCCCTCATTTTTTGAAAGTTTTTTCCCGGAAGAATTATCTTTTATAAGAATTCCAAAACTTGCCATCCTTAGTGCATACACCAGTGTAACAAATATAGAGAGAAGAATCATCAAATAAAAATTTTTAGTAAATGCAAAAAGCAAATAAGCAATTATAAAAAGTACAAGAGAAATGGAAAATAGCTTAGCTTTATTATTTTTCTCAATAATTGGAATAAATAGAAAGCAGGCCAGAAATCCGATAACTGTTAAAAAGGCGGAAAAGAAACCGATAACTACCGTGCTACTAATGAAACTATCTAAGTATACTGCCCAAATAGTATTGATGTAAGCAAAAGAAAGAGAACATAATAATCCGACGATAGCAAGTTTTGTAATTCTGTTGAGATGGAACGACTCCGGTTTTCTCTTTAATAAGATTCCCATAATGGAATTAAATTAAATGAATATAAAAATCTTTTTAGCTACATACTCTGCAAAACTTTAAAAGACTACCTGCTCTAAAAATCTTATGCTCACATCGCATAATGGTATTGCACCGCTCTGCTAAGGCGGACCCTTCGGGGTACCCCGGTTCGATTCCGGGTGTGAGCGTTTTTGGAATCGAACGGTTCGATACCCGCTTCGCTTCGCTCGGGGGCAGGCTCTTCCGGGTGTGAGCGTAAAAGAAGTGAAGTATTATAGAAAGTTTAACTAATTATTCTTAATTTATTATTGGATTTTGTGTTTAAACTACTTGAAAAGCCACCCTAAATATATATTCTCTTATAGCGAAATGTTTTTAAATAGTGTTACCTCTAAATAATTATTACACAATGGCTTTGAAAAAAAACGGAAGATATCCTGCCCTGACGGCAATCATACCACTTGCAATGATTATTATAATTTTATTACTCGTTTTCTTATGGCTTGGTGGCAGTTATTCAATTAACGACGACGCACTGTCAGTTGAATTAGATGTAACAGACCTTAATAAAAAAGCCACGAAGAGCTATTTCCCAGAAGGGGGCATAATAAAATACCAAGATGACGATGACGATGAAACCTGCGAAGACGATTCCGATTGTGGTACCGACGGATTTATAGATAATTATTTCTGTAGTGTTAATAATGTTTGGCAAAACTATAGAGTTTTCACATGTGAAGATCCGGGAGAAGACAGCTCTTGTTCGCAAACAATAACTCCAACGCTAATTACTACTTGCGATAATACATGTGCAAGCGGAACGTGTATTCCGGCAACCTGCAACAATGATTCAGATTGTGACGATTCCGATGTATATACTTTAGACACATGTAATAATCCAGGAACTGATACTTCTTCTTGTACTTACGAAAACATAACCTGTAATTCTGATTCAGATTGTGACGATTCCGACACATCCACTTTAGACACATGTAGCTTCCCAGGAACCACCAACTCTTCTTGCGCCTACGAACATTTACCAGCAGATTTGAACTTAATATTTCACGATACCGTGTATGAATTGAGACATAATGTTTTAATTGACGGGATAAATTATCCAAATGTTCATTATTATACCCACAACAGAACTTTCGAAGAGACGAATGGAGTCGGGGTTAATTTAACATTCGGGCGATTGTGTTTTGATTCGGCAAGTGATTGTAATACAGCGAATGTAACTTACAGAATTGACGCAAGTGACGAGTTAATAAAATACGAGAAAAATTTTTGGACAACTAGGAACTCGGAAATATTTTATCTAACATATTGGGGAACTGATGATAATGGAAACGCCATCGAAATAAGTCAGAACATGTGCACCGAAGGAAGTACATTTACCGAGAATTGTTGATTAATACGTAAGGTTTATTAGTTTGTCTTTTGTTTTTATTGTATGCCGTTTGATATAATTATTGGAAGAAACGAAAGCGACAAGAAAGCGTTTGGGAATAGGGGACTGGCTTTTATTGGAAAGAGTTTCGTTACAATGGGGAATTATACCTCGCTGTCGAATCCGATTTTTATGGACGTCGCACGACCACACGTTATTTTAGTTTCAGGTAAAAGGGGTTCTGGTAAGAGTTATTCATTGGGTACGATTGCCGAGGCGTTATCTAATTTGGGAGTTGAGGAATCAGGAAATATCGCACCGCTGATTTTCGATACAATGGGAATTTTCTGGACGATGAAATATAAAAACGCAAAAGATGAAGTTCTATTGGACGAGTGGGGATTGACGGCGAAGAATATTCCGATGAGGGTTTTCGCTCCTTTCGGTTATTATCAGGAATATAAAGACAAAGGAATTGACGTCGATGCCGAGTTCGCAATTAAAATTTCCGAGCTGGATGCGACAGATTGGGTTGCGCTCTTTGAGCTAGAATTCGTAGACCCGATTGCAGTTACAATTGAGTCTGTAATTGGCGAATTGAGAGAGTCAGCACGTAATAGTGTACCCTCTAAAATGGGCACTGGTGTGCCGTCTTCATCGGGCAAAAATAGTTTTGGTTTCGAAGATATTTATAACTTAATTAGACGCGCGGAAAATGTTTCGCAAGAAGTCAAAAATTCAGCAATGGCGTTATTTGATGCGGCAAGAAGTTGGAGGGTTTTTGATGAGGAAAAAGGAACATCGGTTCGGGATTTGATTTCTGCCGGGCGGACGACGGTGATTGATTTGTCCATGTATGCTTCGCTCGGAACCTTTAATGTCAGGGCTTTAATTATTAGTCTGGTTTCAAAGAAAATTTTTAACGAAAGAATGTCATCTCGAAAAGATGAAGAAATTCAGGCGGTGCAACACGGTGCGGATTATACGAGATATAAAATTAAGAGAGAGGTGCCGTTGGTTTGGATATTTATCGACGAGGCACACGAGTTTCTACCGAGAGACGGAAGGACACCTGCGACGGATGCTCTGGTTCAGATTTTAAGAGAGGGAAGACAACCAGGGATTTCAATAGTAATGGCGACACAACAGCCCGGTAAAATTCATACGGATGCGATGACTCAATCTGATATTATAATTTCACATAGGGTGACGGCAAAGTTAGATGTTGATGCTTTGAATGATATTACACAGAGTTATATGTATTCTAAAATTTCTGAAAAAATTAACGGGTTGCCACGGCTGAAGGGTTCGGCAATTATTTTAGATGATAACTCAGAGAGAATTTATCCTATGAGAATTAGACCGCGATGGACTTGGCACGGCGGAGAGGCACCTACAGCAATTAAGAAAGTTGATGAGGAATTGTAATTAGGAATTAAGTGTTGAGAGATTAAGTATTAATAAAATTTATGCACTTTGATAAATTTCACAAAGTTTATATAGTGTTGTATGATTAATAATACATATGTATAAAAAAATAAGTATAACAGAAAATACCTTGCAAGTCTTGGCTTTATTTACTAATGATTTTAGTAGAGAATATTATATTAGAGAAGTTAAAAAATTGTTAAAAATCAGTCCAAGAACTGCTCAACTTATTCTCGAAGATTTAGAGAATAAGGGGATTGTTGAATCAAAAACAAGGGGCAAAATTAAAACATATAAAATAAAAATAAGTGAGTTTACTAAAAGATATTTTGTTTTTGTAGAACAATATAAGACTATTGCGTTTTTGGAAAAAAATCTTATGATAAAAGAAATCGTAAAAAAAATAACTCCAAATATCAAGGGAATAGGGATTATTTTTGGAAGCTACGCTAAGGGAATAGAAAAAAAAGAATCTGATTTAGACATTTTTGTAGCTGGTAATTATGACGAAGAGGAAATAAAAAGAGTTTCGAAAAATTTAGGGATAGAGATAAGCGTAAAGTGTTATCCAATAAAGACTTTTGAAAAAAACATAAATAAAGATATTTTATTAAAAGAAATATTAAAAAATCATATAGTCTTCGTCGATGTAGAGCAATTTATACAAAAGGTGCTAAAAAATGAATAAAATAAAGTGGTGTACTGGGAAGAAAGGGGGATTGAGTTTGATTGAACCAAGTTCAAATCTCGCAGAAGCTTATATTAAGAAAGCCGAAGAAGCTCTTGAATCAATGAGGGTAAATATCATAAAAGATTGGAAAGTTTCCACTGCATATTATACTCTTTATTTTTCACTATATTCTATTTTAACAAAAATAGGCATAAAATGTGAGATTCATTCTTGCACAATAGAATTTGCTAAATTTTTTCTTAAAGATTATTTAGATGAAAAAGATTTAGATTTTATCGAAGACTCATTAAAGGCGAGGATAAATTCTCAATATTATATTAATAGAAATATTCCCGATAAACAATATAATAAAATGATAACAGAAACTCCTGAATTTTTAGTTAAATGCAAATCTATTCTTATTAAATTAAATGAGAGAAAAATTAATGAGATAAGAAATAATTTTCG
>JBDRJI010000095.1:0-14670 GCA_043815105.1 archaeon | reverse complement strand
GGTTATCTTGACCCATATGGGACTATTAATATTTCTGAAATTGTTTTGATAGATGATTTAGAAACATATCTGACTAAGAAAAAATGGTTTCCTAATTATCGATGATTAACTTTAAAAAGGAATTTTTAATAAGGAAAGTATGGGAATTGTAAAATATTTGAGAGAAGCTTGGAAGAAACCAGATGTGAAGTTACTTAGGGAGAGAATGATTGAGTGGCGGAAGTGTGGTACAATTACTCGGGTCGAAAAACCATTGAGGATTGACAGAGCTCGGGCTTTGGGATACAAGGCGAAGAAAGGTGTGACTGTCGTTAGAGTTAAGATTAAACGAGGCGGTCATAAAAAAACGCGTCCAAATAAAGCGAGAAGAACAAAGAGGTTGCATATTAGAAAAAACTTAAGAATGAATTATAAGGAGATTGCAGAGCAGAAGGTTGCGAGAAAATTTAGTAACATGGAAGTTTTAAATTCTTATCAGATTGGAAAGGATGGGATGCATTATTTTTACGAGGTAATTTTGGTGGACCGTTCGGCTCCTGAAATCAAGAGCGATAAACAATTGGGTGATTTTGTTAAAGCTCCAAAGAGGAGAGCCCTACGAGGAATTAGTTCTGCCGGAAGGAAGGCACGAGGTTTGAGACATAGCACAGTTAAGGCTCCGAAGGTTAGACCGTCGCTGAGAGCGAATAGACGAAGAGGCAATTAGATTTTACATAATTTTATAAAACCTATTTACATACTACAACTATGGTAAAAAAGAGGATAAGAAGATTATATCGGGCATCCGAGAAAGATTCTATAGTTGCTGGAGTTTGTGCGGGGATTGCTAATTATTTTTCAATCGACCCTGTACTAGTAAGATTACTATGGGTTTTATTTATATTCGGATACGGAACAGGAATTCTTGCATATCTGGTTGCTTGGATAATTATACCTAGAAAAAACATAATACATTAATAACTCTATTATAATAATTCTTATAAACTAGAAATCTAACATGTCTTGATGATTAGTTCAGAAGAAAGGAGAATTAGAAAATATTCTTTAGGAGATATAATTTATGTCGACTCTAATTTTTCAAGAAATTATGATTGTTTTGGAGTTGTTGTGGATAGAGATTTTTGGATGGAACAAGTAAAAAGAGAAGATGTATTTAATCACGCAATTGACGAATTAAAGCATAATGGCGTTTTCGATAGGCAAATTCTTTTTAGAGTATTAGGAACAAAATCATTTAGACAATATTGGAAAGCAAATGATGATGCAGAATTTGAACCCGATGAAAGAACTGTTATGCATTACAGATGCCAAGCTCCCATTTATGTAAATGCAGTAGACCTGAAACCCTTAATTGAAATCTCTAAAATAGATAGTGGAAGAGTTGGCAAAATTCTATTTACGGGATCTAATCCTTACATATTAGATGCCTTAAATGACGCAGAAATTGTTTACAATTATTTAGAAGGTAAAAGGTTTTCATCTCGCAAGTATGTTTCTAAAGAAAATAAATTATTAAGACTATTAGAACAGGCTATTCCGACAAAATCTTTAGACTAATCACAACTTCTTATCAAGCCACTGCTTAATTGTAACTTCTGGTTGTGCTCCGACAAATTCGTCTACCACTTTCCCATCCTTGAAAAGTTTTACCGCTGGGATTGACATCACACCAAATTTTTCTGCCGAGTTCGGGTTGTCGTCTGCGTTTGCCTTTGCCAGAATAAATTTACCTTCGTATTCAGATGCAATTTTTTCAAGAACCGGTTTTAGTGCCACACACGGTCCGCACCAGCTCGCCCAGAAATCTACCAAAACGGGTATCGTTTTTGATTTCTCGATGACTTCAGTTTCAAAGTTCGCGTCGGTTACGTCCATAAAGAATTAAGAATTGGTTTTTTTATAAATGTTTGGGGCGGTTTGGAGTAAATATAAAAACTCACATCTGCTTATTTTGTAATGGACTATTCGAAGATATGTGAAATTTATGAAGCGTTGGAATCGACGACAAAGGGTTTAGAAAAAACGGATATACTTGCGGGCTTTTTGGGGAACATTAAAAATAAGCCTGAGTTGATTTATCTGTTGCAGGGTCGGTTATTTGCAGACTATGATAATCGGGAGTTGGGAATTTCGCATCAGTTGATAATTCGGGCAATTGGTAGAACGGCTGGAATTAGTGATGTAGAGGTTGTTGATGAGTTTCGCACTATCGGAGATTTAGGAAAAGTCGCGGAATCAATTTTAAAGAAAAAGAAAACACAGACAGCTTTATTTTCTAAGAAGTTAAGTGTTGAGAAAGTTATGGAAAATTTGCGGAAGTTGCCGACGATTGAAGGAACCGGAACAGTTGATTTGAAAGTTGGATTTATTGTTGAATTATTGCACTCAGCGACGCCGAAAGAGGCAAAATATATTGTGCGGACCGTTTTGGGTGATTTGAAAATAGGAGTCGGCTCTGGTATTTTAAGGGACGCGATTGCTATGTATTGTTTTAAGCCGAAAAATTTAGAAGATAAAAAGACTTGCGTCAAAGAAGTTCAGAGGGCGTATGACAGGGTTACGGATTTTGCTGAGGTTTTTGAGAGAGCGTGTGATGATTCGTTGGAGAAAATTAAACTGGAACCTGGGAAGCCTATAAAAGTTATGTTGTTTCCTAAGGCAAAGGATGTTGAAGATGCGTTTAAAATTGTTGGTCGTCCTGCGGCTTTCGAATATAAATATGATGGTTTTAGGGTTATGATTAACAAAGAAAATAACGGAAAAATTAAAATTTTTACCCGGCGGCTAGAAGAGGTGACGACACAATTTCCTGAAATCGTTGAATATGTTGAAAATTATGTTAAAGGAAATAGTTTTATTCTCGACGCTGAAGCAGTTGGGTTTGCACCTGTTGGTAAGGCCCAGGAAGGGCATGCGGAAACAAAGAAATATACTGACTTCCAGGCGATTAGTCAAAGGATTCGGCGAAAGTATGGAATTGCTGAAATGAGAAAGTCGTTTCCAATTGAATTAGTTGTTTTTGATATTGTTTATTATAATGGAGATAGTTTAATTACAACACCATTTATCGAGAGAAGACATTTGATTGAACGAATTGTGCGGGAGAAAAAATTTAAGATTGTTCTGGCAAAACAGATTATTACTGATGATGCAGAGGTAGTTGAAAAATTTTATGAGGAGGCACTGAATGATAATCAGGAAGGTCTTATGGGAAAAAGTTTGAATGCACCATATAAACCAGGAGCTCGGATTGGTTACGCCGTCAAGTTGAAACCCGAAGATAAAGATTTTGATTTGGTAATTACCGGAGCTGAATGGGGAACTGGAAAACGAGCTGGGTGGCTGACTTCGTTTGATGTTGCGTGTCGGGATGGAGATGAATTATTGGAATTGGGGAAAGTATCTACGGGGCTGAAGGAATTGCCGGAACAGGGTTTGAGTTTTGTTGAGATGACGGATATGCTGGAAAAATTATTAATTGGAACCGAAGGACGAAGAGTTAAGGTTAGGCCCGAAATTGTCGTAACGGTTCAATATCAAAATATTCAAAAGTCGCCAACCTATTCGAGTGGTTATGCTTTGAGATTTCCGAGAATTATTCGATTGAGAGCAGATAGAGGAGCTGGAGATGTGGCAACGATTAAGGAAATTGAGGAAGGGGCAGCGGATAAATCAGTATAATATGGCAGATAGTGTCCGTCGATAATAACAGAGCCTTTATAAAGGAAATTTTTTATAATATTGTATGGTAGCAGTGAAAACAAGTAGTTCTAAGAAAGACACTGTGTTGAAAATTCAGAATATTGTTGCAACTACTTCGCTTGAAAAAGAAGTTTCTTTGACGAAGTTGGCGCGAACGCAACCAAACACCGAATATAATCCTGATACTTTTCCTGGCTTAGTTTTGAGAATTAAAAAACCAAAATCTGCAGTCTTAGTTTTTAGTTCTGGTAATCTAGTTTGTACTGGAACGAAATCGGTTGTACAAGTTCGTGATGTTGTTCAACAGGTTATTAAGCAGTTGAGAAAAATTGGTGTTCATGTCACCGTTAAACCAAAGATTACAGTGCAAAATATTGTTGCTTCGGGAGCAATCAGTTTGAGTTTAAATTTAAACACACTTGCCCTTGAATTAGAAAACACCGAATATGAACCTGAACAATTTCCTGGCTTGGTTTATAAATTGGAAGATCCGACTGCAACCTTTTTGCTTTTTTCGAATGGAAAATTGGTTTGTACGGGAACAAAAAATAAAGCGCAATTAGATGATTCTATAGTTCAACTGAATAAAAACGTTAGGGCCGCGCTTAGAAGAATTAAGGAGATAGAGAAGAAACGGAAAGCGGGCGAGGAAGATGATTTCTAAAATAGAATATTGGAGATTTTGATATAAAATGAATTCTGTGCCGATTGAGATTATGCAACTTGGATTAGATATTAGTGATTATATTGCAATTGGTACAAATGTTAAGAGAGTTTTGAATATGAAAGAAAATTGGGATTCTATTTTGAAAAGGGCAAATTCTGAATTGCCGAAAAAAGTGTTAGATATCTCTACCAAATTGCCAGGAGTTATGGCAGAAGATAAAGAATTTTTTAAAGAGGCGAACTTGAATTACGCCAATGGAGTTCCTGTACAAGGTTGCTTTACTGTCGCAGTCGCTGACTATTTATTACGAAATCGTGATAAAATTAGGGTATGATTTCTAAAATAGAATAGATTATAAAGTTCTTTTTCTTGATATAATTATGGTTAATTTTAGGGAATATGTAACGTCGTCGGGACTGCGTGTGTTTGGCGGTAAGGATGCGGAGAATAATGATAAATTGATTTGGGATGCGGGGATGAAAGATATTTTATTGCATACATCTGAACCTGGAAGTCCGTTTGTTAATGTCGGCGAAAACCCTTCCAGAAAAGACATTAAAGAGGCTGCGATTTTTTGCGCTAAATATTCTCAGGACTGGCGAAGTGGAAAAAGAGATATTGTCGTAGGTAAGTTTTTGCGAAGTGATATGAATAAGTCGTTGAAGATGAAGTCGGGAAGTTGGAAGGTTAAAAAGCAAGAGAGTATGACCGTTAAGAAAAGTGATATACTTAAATACGAAAAGGAGCTGAGAGGAAAAGATGAAACAAATTAAAAAATTACAACTTGGAAAGAATGGGCTTAGTGATGCGTTTATTGAGCAGGTTAAATCTATTTTTGAGAATGAGAAATTAATGAAGGTTTCTATTTTGAAGTCGGCGTGTCGGGACAAAGATGAGGCGAATAAGATTGCAAAAAATTTAATTGAAGAGTTGGGACCAAAGTATAGTTACAAACTGGTTGGATATGTGATGACAATTATCAAGTATCGAAAGAGTCAGCGGTAGTTTATGGATAGCTTTATTAACATTTTTTTTCATGACTTGTTATGTGTTTTACACCCTGGATATCGTTATCGACAGCATTGATAGAATTTTTTGTTGCTACATTTATTTTGATTCGCTATAAAGATTATTTGGTTCCTGCCTTTTCGGCAATTCTTATTTATGTTTTGGGGCTATATCAGTTTACGGAGTTTATGCTTTGTACTACTAACTACTTTGTGTTTTGGGCGACTCTTGGTTTTGCGACGTATACCTTTCTTCCTGCGATTGCGGTGCATATGGCGATAAGATTTACTAAGGAAAAATTTAATAATTATCTTTGGTATATCCCTCCTGTAATTTTTAGCGCGATTGCTTTTTTGAAAGAGGATTTTATTATCAGTGCTGGATGTGAAAAAGTGTTTGTAACGGTTATTACGGTATTTACTAATCCGCTTAATTTAATTTTATATGATTTATACTTAGTATACTATGGCGGGTTTATTTTAATCGCCGGATTTCTTCTTGTTTCTCATTTTAGGAATAATCAAATGAAACAGATTTATATTTGGTGGGCTGGGTTAGGTATTTTAACGATGGTTGCTCCGGTTATTTTGATTGTTATATTGCCGAGTCTTGAGGTGCAGTTCCCTTCGGTGTATTGTGAGTTTGCTCTTTTGTTTAGCATTGTTGCTGTGGTTACTTCGGAGATTTATCATAAGAAAAAGAAAAAAGAGCGTTTGATTAGCGGGTGAATTATAGCGGTAGTTTTATAAACTAAAAATTTGATTGAATATTAGGTTAATGAGCTTCGGCTCATCTATCTCCGAAAGGAGAGCCTAAAAATAGAAAATGGCGCTCGAAGAGT
Organism: archaeon; assembly: GCA_043815105.1. Taxonomy (GTDB): domain Archaea; phylum Nanobdellota; class Nanobdellia; order Pacearchaeales; family GW2011-AR1; genus JAGVXH01. The sequence goes on along the minus strand of JBDRJI010000095.1, from coordinate 8,452 downwards.
ACCAGAATAAAAAATAAAATAATGGCAAAAACAATATTTACGAAAGACCCTGTGAAATTTATCCCGGCTTTAGCTGAGGCGCTTAAAAAGATTGAGGAATTTGAAGTTCCTGAATGGGCTATGTATGTTAAGTCTGGTGTTTCGCGAGAGAGACCTCCGGCTGATGATGATTTTTGGTATATTAGAGCGGCGTCAATTTTGAGGCAGTTATATATTAAAGGTGTTGTCGGCGTTGGTAAATTGAGAACTCGATATGGCTCTAGAAAAGATAGAGGAGGAAGGCCCGACAAGTTCAAGAAGTCAGGTGGGAAAATTATCAGAGTTATTTTACAGCAGGCCGAGGCGGCTGGGTTGGTTGAAAAGGTTTTAAGATTACAACATGGCAGAAGATTAACTGCAATGGGTCGAGATTTATTGGATTCTATTGAAGTTGAGAAAAGTGAAGATTTGAACTTTGATAATTTAAAGGTCGCGACTAAACCCGACGTAGAACAGATGGAAGTTGTAGAACAAAATACAAATGAAGAAGTTGAGGAAGCGGTTGAAGAAGTGACTGAGACTAGTGAAGATAAGGGCGAAGAAGTCGTGGAAGAAATTGCGCCCAAGGGCATACCCTCACAAATAAAAGGGAAGGATAAGCTGGGGCAGACCCTACCTCCTGCTCAGATAGCATCCGCTGACGCGGACAAGGTCGGCAAAAATGAAGAAGTTAAAGGAGACAAAGAATAATGGCAAGTCGTAAATCCAAAATGCAGAGTAGTAAGAAAAGACATCTTGATAAGGCCAAAAAACAAACTAAGTGGGCACCGTTTTGGACAGTTATTAAAAAGTTTGGAAAAGGCAAGAAGGTTCATCCGTCTAGGATTACTCATGTTAAGAGATCGTGGCGAAAAACTAATTTAAAAATTAAACCAAGGAGAATGACTAAGAAACATTTAGGATGATGGCAGAAGAAACAAAAACTGAAGTTGAAAAAGAAAAAGCACCCAAGGGTGTACCCTCACAAATACAAAAGAAAGACGGGTTGGGGCAGACCCTACCTCCTGCCCAGATGGCATCCGCTGACGCGGACAAGGTCGGCAATATTAAGAAGTTGGAAGAATTTAAAAATAACGAGGAGAATAAAAAGGCCATTGCTGAATCTGAGGGAAAGGTTGAAGATAAAGAAACTAAGAAGGAATCAAAACCTGCGGTTGCTAAAGTTTCGAAAAAGGAAAAGACGGTTGAGTCCAAGGTTGAATTGGAGAGAGAGTATGTCGTGCCATTAAAGAGAGGCGTTCTGAATGTTCCGCATTACAAGAGAGCTAAAAAAGCTATTAGGGTTTTGAAAGAGTTTATAGTCAAGCACGCGAAAATTAGAGATAGAGATTTGAGGAAAGTTAAGATTGATATTTATTTGAATAATGAATTATGGTTTAGGGGAATTAAGAAACCGGCTAACAAAATTAAAGTTAAAGTCAAAAAGATTGATGGGATTGCTTATGTTGAATTGGCTAATATTCCCGAGGCTGTTGGATACAAGATGGCGTGGGATGCTAAGCAGAAAGCTGAATCGGTTACGAGTAAGGTAAAAGCTCCTGCGAAGAAAGAAGAGTTTACGGACAAAGATAAAGATGGTATCGACGATAAGGTAGAAGAAAAGGAAACCAAAAAGGCTGGCGGTGAGATGGATGCTAAAATGGAAAAGTTCGAGGCGAAACAAACTCAGCATACCGCGCAAGGCAAACACGCAAAAAAGACTATGCCCGTTAGAAAGAGTTTGAAGAAATAGATTTTTTGTAATATTCTTTTGTAATATTCTTTTGTAATATATATTCTTTAATGTCTGAATTAAATATTGGCATTAATGTTTCTTGATGATATTCCCATGAGGGTGTTTTAGGATTAAATATCCACAAGCTTTTGGACCTATTTAAATATTATTGAGTAAATGCATATTTAGATAAATTTTTATTTCTTTTTCCAATTTTAATATTATTTAATATTATTTCAGAATCCCCTCCTTTCTTTTTAATTTCTTCCCAATTATTTGCATTTATTAAATAACTCCAATGAGTCCCATATAAATTTAATAAGTCATGTGTCAAATTTTTCTTTTTAGCTAATGGGTATATTACAATTTGCTTTTTAGGATTATTATCTTTTCCATAATTTGTATCAACTAAAAATGCACTTTGTCCTAATAATATTTCTTCCAAAAATGAAATCTGAATTAATTTTCTTTCAAATAAAATATTATCTATTTCTTTCATAATAAAAAACAGAATAGCTGTTTTTTAAATATTGTTATATAATTCATAAACTATTTTAATCTCTATCTCTATTTAATTCTATGAAGAAGTTAAGGAAAGAATTAGGGGAATATTCAAATCCTGAAAAAGCTAAAATTTCACAGAGATTTTTTAAGACGGGCAAGGGGGAGTATGGTGAGGGGGATATTTTTCTCGGATTGACAGTTCCGCAACAGAGGACGATTGCGAAGTCGGCTAGTGAGAGAATTTTGTTAGATGATGTTGAGATGCTTTTGGGTTCTGAAATTCACGACGAGAGAATGGTCGGGTTACTGATTTTAGTTGATAAATACAAGAGAGCTGATAAGAAAACTGTTTATGATTTTTATTTGGCTAATATTAAGGGTGTAAATAATTGGGACTTGGTCGATTTGTCGGCGCCGAAGATTGTTGGGAATTATTTGCTTGGAAAAAAGGATAGGGAAATTTTATATGAGTTGGCGAGGTCTGAAAATTTATGGGAGAGGCGGATTGCGATTGTTTCGACTTTTGCCTTTATTCGTGAAGGGGAGTTTATTGATAGTTTGAAAATTTCCAAGATTTTGTTAGGAGATAAGCAGGATTTAATTCATAAGGCGGTTGGATGGATGTTGCGGGAAGTTGGAAAAAAAGACAGGGAAATTTTAGAAAAGTTTTTGAAAGAAAATTATAGTGAGTTGCCGAGGACGACTTTGAGATATGCAATTGAGAGGTTTGGGGACGAGGAGAGGAAAGAGTGGTTGGGGGGATGTTGAGAGTTGATTAGATATAAAAACCCATTTTTGTAATTTGTATTATGAAACCAATCAAAGAACTCCTAGACTTCAGCCTAATTAATATTGACAAGCCAGCCGGGCCGACATCGTATTCGGTTTCTGAATTTATTAGAAGGCAACTTGGAGTAAAAAAGACGGCACATATGGGGACGCTTGACCCGAAGGTTACTGGAGTTTTGCCGACCACATTAGGACGAGCTTGTAAGTTGGCTGAATATTTTATTAAACACGATAAGAGTTATGTCGGGATTTTGCATACGCATAAGGAACAGGATATTGCCGAGTTGCAAAAATTGATTGATAATAATTTTGTTGGGAAAATTAAGCAGACTCCTCCGCATAGGTCGGCGGTGAAAAGAGAAGAGCGAGAAAGAACTGTTTATAGTTGGAAACTTTTGGAAAGTTTTGAGGACGGCAAGGATTTTTTGTTTGAATGTAAAGTTGAAGGTGGAACTTATATCAGGAAGTTATGTTCAGATTTGGGAGAGATGATTGGCGGGGCGCATATGGGTGAGTTGAGGCGGACTGAAGCTGGTATTTTTAGTGAGAATAAAATTTATAATTTGTTTGAATTCAAATCGGCTGTTGATAAATATAGAAATGGTGATGAAACAGATTTAAGAAAAATGCTAATTCCTGCCGAAGATGCGATTAAACAAGTTCTGCCAGTTGTTGAAGTTGAAAAAAAAGCGATTGGGTCGCTCCATATCGGAAGACCGCTTTTCAGGGATACTATTACCAGTGATGTTAAGAAAATTAAGGTTAAAAGTACGTTTGCTGTGTTTTGCGAAAAGCAATTTATCGGGATTTATAGGAGAACTACCGGGGATATAATTTTCGGTAAGAGTGAGTTTGTGTTTAACTGATATATGCTTTAGAGCATAGATTTATTTTTAAGTAGAGTTTTCCTGATTTTTACATGAAAGAAGATAGCGAGGCAAATAAAGAGAGTGTTGATACCAGAGCTATCAATCAAGACAATTTTTTAAGTGAAGCCAAAGAATTTTTTGAGGTTAATAGGAAAGAACTTGGTAAAATCGCAAAAGCAGGGGAAAAAATTGTTTCGGTCAATTTTGAGGACTTCTCGGCACATTCACCCGAGCTGGCTGGGAATCTTATTGACCGGCCAGAGGAGACGATTCAATTATTAGAGGTTGCACTTGAGGAATTGGAATGGGCTCCGAATGACGCAAGAGTTCGACTTACCAGCATTTCGCATCAGCAAGAACTTTTAATTCGATATATCCGTTCGAAACATCTGGGAAAAATGATTGCGATTGAGGGAATTGTTCGACAATCTTCAGAAGTCCGGCCTCTAGTTACAAATGCAAAATTTGAATGCCCGAGTTGCGGAACTATTATTTCGGTTCTGCAAATTGAGAAAAAATTCAAAGAACCGAGTCGTTGTTCGTGTGGTCGTCGGGGAGGATTTAAAGAAATTTCCAAAGATATGGTTGATGCACAAGTTTTAGTTATTGAAGAGGCATCGGATAATTTGCACGGCGGAGAACAGCCAAAACGGATGACTATTTTTCTAAAAGAAGATTTGGTGGACCCTAGCATGGAGATGAGGACGGCACCGGGTAGTAGAGTTAAAATTATTGGGATATTAAAAGAGATTGCGATTTCCTCTTCAAGTGGAGCAATGCTTACCCGATTTGACTTGGCGATTGAGACGAATAATATTATCCCGTTAGAGGAAAGTTTTGAGGATATTGATATTGACGAGGAGGACGAAAGGGCCATAAAAGAATTAGCTGCGAATCCAGAATTTATGGAAAGAATGGTCGACAGTATTGCGCCTTCGATTTGGGGGCATCGTAATGTCAAAAAGGCGTTGGCATTTCAGTTGTTTGGGGGAGTAAAAAAATTGCGGAGTGATGGAACAAAGATGAGGGGGGATATTCATGTTTTGTTGGTCGGAGACCCTGGCGTTGCTAAATCGGTTATGCTTGGGTTTATTGCTGGCGTTGCTCCGAAAGCTAGATATGTTTCTGGTAAATCTACGACGGGTGCTGGGCTTACGGCGACTGTTGTTAAAGATGATATTTTGAAGGGTTGGGGTTTGGAGGCGGGCGCGATGGTTCTTGCAAATAAGGGTATTGTTTGTGTTGATGAGTTTGATAAGATGGATGATGAGGACCGGTCGACGATGCACGAAGCAATGGAACAACAGACGATAACAATTTCGAAAGCGACGGTTCAAGCGACATTGCATTCTCAAACTGCTGTTTTGGCGGCGGCGAATCCTAAGTTCGGCCGGTTCGACCCTTTGCAGTCTATCCCAAAACAGATTAATTTATCTCCCTCTTTGCTTTCACGTTTTGACGTAATTTTTGTTATAAGAGATATTCCAGGCAGAAAGAACGACGAGGCGATTGCAACACATGTTTTGTCGGGACATAAACAAGAGGTGCACCACGATGTTATTGATAGAAATTTATTAAAAAAATATATTTCGTACGCTAAGCAAAAATATAATCCGGTCTTGACCGATGAGGCGATTAAGATAATGAAGGATTTTTATGTTGGACTTCGTAATATGCCACAAATTGGGGACGGTCCGAGTAAGCCGATTCCGATTGGAGCGAGGCAGTTGGAGGCGATAGTTCGGTTGGCGGAGGCACACGCTCGGATGAGGTTGGCGAAAGAAATTGGAGTTAAGGATGCGACTGCGGCGATTGATTTGGTTAAGAGTTATTTGATGCAGGTTGGTTATGATAAGGATACGAAAACTTTTGATATAGATAAAATTACTGGGAACCCGGCTTCGGCAAGAAATAAGATTCGTGTTATTCAGGATGCGATTGAAGAATTGGAAAAGCGGGTTGGGAAAAGAATTCCGTTAGAAGAGTTGAATAAATATCTTGAGGGGAAAATGAAACAGTCTGAAATCGATGAAGCCGTTGGAAAATTATTATCTTCGGGAGATTTGTTTAGGCCGAAAAGGGGATTTATTGGGCAGACGCGGTAGCCCAGGGAGATACCCTCACAAATTTATTATTATTTAGGTTGGGGCAGACCCTATCTCCCTCGGCTGTGTACCCTCTTAGTTAGCGATAATCAAAATTGATTTTCTATGGAAAATAAATTTTATCTTATCGTATTTAATGCAAATTAAAATTTTTCTTATCTCGCAATTTGCATTCTCGAAAGATAGTTGCGATTTATATATTCGAGAAAGCGAATTGTTCGCCGTTCCCGTCCAGAGGACACCTGAACCTAAAATTTTAATTTGCGACTTACAGGGGAGGGGAGTTGGTTGTTTCGTTTTTTGGGATTTGTGGGAAAGGGGAGCGACGGGAGAGAAAGACTTTATATAACACGATTAACTAATTAATATATGGCGATAAAACCAATTTGCGATAAATGTAAAAAGGAGTTGATAGATTTCGGAGCAATTTTATTAAGTCCTCCAGATGAAAACGACAAAGTAAGAAAATTTCATTTATGCAAATCTTGTTATTATAATCTCACTAATTCTTTTTAGTTGGCACTTGAATTATTATTCCTCAACTCAACCCCAATAATCCTTATAAACCCTAAGAGATATTCCAAAATATGGAAGGGGAAAACAGCGCACCCGCGACTTTTACAGAACAGAGAAAGAGGAATATTGCGTATAAGTTACGAATTGGAGACATTTTGAAAGGCGTGCCGATGATGAACGAAGGGAAATTTATGTTTTTAGAATTGGGAGATAAAAAAGTTGTGCGGGTTAATATTCTGGCGAATTGTGTAGATAAATTTATTCAGGAGGGAGAGAAGCAATTTGCATCTTTGACTGTTGATGATGCGTCGGGACAGCTAAAATTAAAAGCATTTGGTGAAGATATTGAGCCACTAAAGGAAATTATACAGGGAGATACTTTACAAATTATTGGAAATGTGCGGGAGTGGAACGGCGAATTATATATGATTCCTGAAGTAATTAAGAAAGTTGACACTCGATGGTTGTTGGTTAGAAAGTTAGAGATTCAGAACGCAAAAAAGAATATGCCGATTACAGAAAATAAAAGCTCGGGTTTGAAAAATGAGATTATGAAAAAAATTAGAGATGCTGAGAGCGACGGCGGAATTAATATTGATACAATAATTATGGATGTTGAGGCGAGCCCTGATGCAATTAATATTGAGGTCAAAAAACTTTTGGAAGACGGCTTGATTTATGAGCCAAGACCGGGACGATTGAGATATTTGGGATGATGGTAAAACTTTATGATAAAAACTTTACCAGAGAAGATGTCAAGAATTTGCAACAGGGAGATGTAATTATATATCCTTCCGAAAATGGTTCACGGGATAATTATCTTATTGTAAATTATACTGATGGAGAAGCTATCTTTGGTCAAATTGCAACTATCATTTCCGTTAATAGTGTATCTGTGGAAAATATCGTGGATGGATAAAAATTATATGATGACAGAGAAATATTATGAAGAGTGTGTTGTGTGTCTTTGGAATATCGTGGAACTGCGTGATACTCCCACAAATAATTATCTTATTGATCACAAATATGTAAATGGTACTTATGGACAAATTGAAAAATGTATTGATGTCAATGGTCTTTATATAAGAGAAAAGATGGCTGAATAAACTATTTCTCAACTTACAACTCATCAATCTCTAAATCTAAATCATCACCGAGTATTGCATCTTCTTTTGCTCTGGCTTTTCGCCTTTCTCTTTTTTGTTTCATATCAACTAAATCATTAAGAGTTATATCTGACAAATTTTCTCTTCGGGAAAAGTCAATTTTGCCTTTTGATAGTTTGCTTAGTTGTGCCTTTTTATTTTTTAGCTGAATTTCTGACATCGGTTCATCTTCTGGTGTGTCGGCCGGAATGTGAGACATTTTCCTTCGGACATTTTCTAAAATTTCCTGTTCTTCATCATAAGTTCGGATAAAATTAATTTTCTTTTTGTAATTTTTTAAAAGTTTAATTCCGAGGAAGACCTCAAGCTTAGTAAAAATTTCTTCGAAATCATTTGGTAGTTTCCCTTTTTCTATATTTTGAATTATTTGTGACTCGACCTGCATTTTTTCGGCCAGTTGTTTTATGCTTAGTTTTACCCGCCTCCTGGCGATGTTTAATGTCCAATAATAATTATCAATAACGTCTTCGTGATATTGTTTTTTTGGGGGGATTCTGAGTTTCGCTAGGCGACCTTGTGCAATTATTTGGTCGTCGCTGATTTCTGTAGTATCACGCATTCCTGACATTCGCTCCATTCGTTCACGGACAGAATAACGCTCGTCAGCTTTTTTTAATTGCGATAAAGATGGTTTTTTTATCAGGGGGATTTCTTCGGATTTTGCACACGATTCACAAATGTTTATCATCTCTGTGTTATGGATTCCTTCAAATAACTGAACCTCGTCCGAAGTTTTTTTGCATATTATAC
>JBDRJI010000094.1:0-4256 GCA_043815105.1 archaeon | reverse complement strand
GGATTGTTTGATTAAGCAAGATTTTTTAAACATAGAAATCTTTAATTCACAATGGAGTTAATATCATTAAAAGAAGTTTCTGTGAAATCTAAGATTGCTTTGTTGAAAGAGTTGGGATTTAATTCAGACGGAGAATATGTTCTTGATGCCGACGGAAATAAGGTTTTAGATAAATATATTGAAATTCCTGTAAAAGTAAATAATATGGCTATTTTCCCGGGAAGCACAATAATTTTAGATAATAATGAATTATCGCTATCCTTATATTTAGAGGAATTTGGAGATGAGTTCTGAGCTGATAAAAGATTTAGGAGAAGGTATTGGCAAAGGAGTGGCTAAGGGGGTGTTAGAATGGGGAGAAAATTTCATTAAAGATTTAGCCAAGAGGTTTAAGGAAAAAGGAATAAATTTTATTGAGGATAAAAATACTTTAGAAATTGCAAGAGAGCAATATAATTCTGGAGAGTTACAAATTTATAAATACTATATTGAGGATAAAAATAAATTAATGATTCTTAGAATGGGTCTTGTTTTAAGGAAGTTGGAAAGATTAGGAGAAAGAGATAGAAAACAAAAGTTAAGAGAAGATATCATGAAAAAATATGAAATTAAGGGACTTCATGTTGCCCAGTTTGTTGAGAATGGCGTATTGAATAGGTATATTGGAATTTTATTAGATGATATTGATTCTATTGAAAAGTTTAAAGAGAGGATAAATGAAATTATTGATAATATAGAAAAATATGTCTTATTTGTTAAATCCAGCGATGATGAAAAATTTATTTTAAAATCTTGCCTTAGAATAACAACTTCCCATCTTTCTATGATATTTATTGTTTCGGGAATGGGTTCTACTGGAGAAATAATTAGAAAGGTTGAGGGAAAATTAGTAGCACTTTTGGATAATTATGAACTAGAGAAGATGAGTAAGGGAAGTAATGAAAATTTATTTTTTAAAAGAATTATAAATAGAACAATAGATTAATAATGGAACTATGTAAAATAGTGGATAAAATTTCGGCTTAATGTATCTGTGAACTATTGAAATTTTTTTGTAGTAAACTTTATAAAGCTATTTTCTTAAAAATAATTATAAGATAAGAAACATTGACAGTAAAAAATTATAGATTATCTAAAAATAATATGGTTGCTCAAAGAGTTCCCAAAAAATATAAAATAATATGGTAAAAGAAAAAAGACAAATTGTTGTTCCAGGTGAGACGATAGTTTCTGGTAATGAATTTTTGCCTAGCGATGGCACTTATAGGGACGGTGAAGATGTTGTTGCTGGTAGGTATGGCATTGCAAGTATTACCGAAAAGCACGTTAGGGTTGTTCCAGTTTCAGGAGCTTACTATCCTCGACGAGGAAATACAATTATAGGAACAATTGTGGATATTACATTTAATGGATGGTTAATTGATTTTGGCGGAGCACAGAACGCGTTTTTACCAGTTTCTGAAGTACCACGATATATCAATAAAAACGAAATGCAGGAATATTTAGATTTTGGAGAATCTGTAATTGTCAAGGTTTGGGACGTTAAATCTCGAGGTGTCGATGTTTCAATGAAAATGAGAGGATACGGAAAAATTGAAGGCGGTATGATTATCTCGGTTGGTCCAAATAAAGTACCTAGAATTATTGGGAAGGAAGGAAGTATGGTAAAATTAATTAAAAGTGCCACTGGATGCGATATTACTGTTGGACAAAACGGCAAAGTTTGGATTTCTGGAAAAAACACAGATAACGAAGTTATCACTAGAAAAATTATCGAGTTTATTGCAGACAATGTTACTATTGCTGGTTTAACTAAAAAAGTAGAAGATTATATTAAAGGACTTGGCTTGAAAACTAGTAGCGTAGAAATTATAGCAGAAGATACCGACGGAGGAGAGGAATAATGGCAGAAAAAGGATTATACACAAAACGAGACAGTGGAAGAAAGATGGATGAAGTTAGACCTATGAGTGCGAAGGTAGGAATTGTTCCGTCGGCTGATGGTTCGGCTATGTTTGAAACAGGAAAAACAAGGGCTATCGCGGTTGTTCGAGGTCCGAGGACTTTACATCCTCAACATTTGCAGAACGCCCAGACAGGTATTTTAAGAGTTTCATACGGAATGATGCCTTTTTCAGTTAGTGATAGAATTCGACCCGGTCCAAATAGAAGAAGCGAAGAAATTTCAAAAGTTAGCGAATGGGCTTTAAGTTCAGTTGTTGATTTAAGTGGCTTTCCAAATACCGTTGTTGACGTTTTCATTCAGATTCCTCAGGCTGATGCTGGTACCAGAGTCGCAGGTTTGAATGCTGCCGCAATGGCTTTGGCTCATGCTGGAATTCCTATGAAAGAAATGGTTTCTGCTATTGGCGTCGGAAAAATAGATAAGACTTTGGTGGTTGACCTTGACAAATATGAGGATTCTGATTATCACGACGGAGAGGGTTCTACTGATATTCCAGTCGTTATTACTTCAAGAACTAAGAATATTGCTCTTTTACAGTTAGACGGTAAGATTTCAATTCCAGAGCTTAAGGAGGCTATGGAATTAGCGAAGAAGGCGTGTGGTGATATTTTGAAAGTTCAGATGGAAGCACTAAAAAATATTGGAGAAGAAAATGAGTAATTTTATTATACCTAATTTACAGAAGGAAAAGATTAAGGCTTATTTGGCTGAAGGTAAAAGGCTTGATGGTCGGACCGCTGGGGAATATAGAGAGATTGTCGTGGAGGAAGGCGTTAGTGAAAATTCTGCATCTGCTGTTAAGGTGAAATTCGGAAAGACTGAAGTTTATGCTGGTGTTCATTTGGCTGTGGCTACTCCGTATCCTGATTCTCCTGATGCGGGAACTTTTATGACTAGCGCTGAATTGCACCCTATGGCTTCGCAACAGTTTGATATTGGCAGACCTGGGATTGATTCTGTTGAGCTTAGCAGGGTTATTGATAGAGGGATTAGAGAGTCCGGATTTATTGATTTCAAGAAACTTTGTATTAAAGAGGGAGAAAAGGTCTGGCAAGTTTTTGTAGATATTATGGCAATTAATGACGATGGTAATTTATTGGACGTTGCTGGATTAGCTGCTTTGATTGCGATTGGGCGGGCAAGAATGCCGGTTTATAATGCAGAGGAAGATAAGATTGAAAAGGAATTTAGCAAGGACAATATTCCGTTGAATAAAGATGTTACCGCTTTTAGTATGACTTTCCATAAAATCGGTGGGAAGATTGTTGCAGATGTCGGAAAGGATGAAGAAGCTGTTTCAGAATTCAGATTGACTATTGCTATGGGTGACAATGAGGGAGAGCCGAGAATTACTGCTATGCAAAAGGGAAAGGCCGGAACTATTAGTTCTGATGATATGGAAAACATTTTAAAGCTGGCTGAGGATAAATGGAAAGAGTTATTCCCTAAAGTTAAGGAATACGTTTTTGGATAAAATGGAATCACACGAATTTTCTAAGTATGAAAGGGCGAGGATTATCGGAGCTCGGGGTTTGCAAATTTCTATGGATGCTCCTTTATTGGTTGATATGAAAGAAGAAGAATTAGATAGTATTAATTATGATCCTTTGAAAATCGCGGAGAAGGAACTTGATTCTGGTGTTCTGCCGATTTCTGTTAATAGGCCGATGCCTAAGCGTAGGGAAGAAAGTCTTGATAATATTAAGGTAGAGGAAACAAAGGCATCGGATGCGCAAAAGGAACAGGCAATGAAGGAAGAGGTTAAGGATATTGCTGAGGGTGGAGATATGATGAAGCTTGCGGATTCTGGAGAGGAGCCTGAGGCGAGTGATGTTGGCATTGAAGAAGTGGAAGAAGCAGGGTTGGAGTAAAGATTTATAATATCTTTTATTCTTTTTGTGGTATGTTTATTAAAGAAATTGTACCCAGTTTCGTGAAGAATTCTCGTGGGGAGAGAAGTATACAGATTGAAGTTGTAACTTATGAAGGGAGATTTAAATGCTCGGCACCGTCGGGAAAGTCGAAAGGAAAGAGTGAGGTTTTGAGTTATAGTTCGAAGGGAATTGGGCAGAGCATGAAAATGTTGCGAGTTTTTTGTCCGAAGTTAAAACACAAAAATTTTATTATTAAAAAAGTTGAGCACCTGAAGCAGGTTGTTGAATTGATGCGACGTTTCGAGGCAAGGTTTGGAAAGTTTGGAGGAAATGTGAATTATGCGATGGAAGGTGCGTTTTTGAAAGCGGCGGCTGCAGACAACGGAAAAGAATTATGGGAATTTATTAATGATGAT
>JBDRJI010000093.1:0-3117 GCA_043815105.1 archaeon | reverse complement strand
TTTGGCAAGAGGTTGCATGCTAGAAATAGGCAATCAATGCAGGCTCGGATTATCGGGAGAGTAATTAGTCATCAGATTAAACTGGTTATCAGATGCGAAGAGGGGAAGATTGTTTTGGAGTTGGAATTTTTAGACACGCTCGATTTTTTCCCTGTCGATAGCGTAGATTGGGAAGTTGGGAAATGTCCTTGGAACGAGGCGGATGGGAAGGATTGTCATAAGTGTGCGGTGAAGGGTGTTTCGATTTGTGATTATTTTGAGGGGATTGAAAAGTTAGATAGTGTTTTGTGTAGTTATGGAGAGGACGATGGATAAGAGACGGGCGGGTTATGAGGCGGTTGGGAAGATGAAGAGGTTGGTTGGATGAGTGAGCTCTCAGATATAAATCAGACACTCAAGGATATTGAGAATAAGATAGAAGATAAGTCTGGATCCAAATCCATAGCTTCATGGACTTCCCGATTTTTTGATTATTCAAAATCTCAAGAAGAATCTCGCAGAGAGCGGGAGGAAAAAAGAGGTAAGGAATTATTGGAACTTCAAAAGGTTCAAACTAAAAGTATTTCAAGGCAGGAGAATTTTAACAAAATAATTGCTTTTACGGGTTCAATATTAGCACTGGTTGCAATTTATTCTTTTATTATTGGAATTGTTAATCCCGAAACAAATCTAAACGGCTATTGGATTATAAATATAGTTTTTTCTTTACTTGTTCTTTTGTGTCTTGGCCCATTAGTCAAATTTGTTATTGATTTTTGGACAGATGCAATTTTTGGTAAAAAATAATTTTGTTACACGAGCTAAGCGATTATTATAAACTAATGAAATTAATTCCCTTGTTTTGAATAGCTTCTATTAGTATCTTGAAGTGCTTGTGACTACGTTCATGATCGTGAGACAATATGATATCATTTGAATCCGATTTTAATTTTTCGCTTTCATCAATTAATTTTAATATGTCTTGCAGGGTATTTTCCTTATATTCCCCTTCTCCAATTTGATAATCTCTATTGTCGAAAGTCCAAAAAACATCTACATCTTTGTCGTATCCTTCTGACGAATACCATGGATAAGTAATTCCTTTGAATTTTGGTTGTTCGTATCCTAGAGACCTTAAATAATCTTGAATCTTTTCTTTGTTCTCTCCTCCTCTGTCTCCATAGGGGAATCTAAAAATTTTAATAGGCCTTTCTATTTTTGCTATGGAATAAATTTCTTCTATTATTTCATCCGTTCTTTTTATTTCATCCAAACATTTATCCAATTCTAACTCTGAAAAGTGAGGATGGCCGAACGAGTGATTTCCAATAACAAAACCTTTTTTTACAGCGTAGATTACATCATCTTTTCCATTATTAATTATGTGTCTTCCTTCACAAAAAAGGATTGCGGGAATTTTCTTTTTAAGTAAAAAATCTATTTTTTCCTTTAGGTTTACACTTGGTGCATCATCAATTGTTAAATATGCCTGTTTCATATTTTTCATAGAAAATAAACTTATATAAAGTTTTGGAGTGAAGCAATTATTGTGGTCGGTGTTTTTGGTGCTTGAGGTTTTGAAGTTTGTTGGGGTTGAATCCAAACTCTTAAATATTTCAGCTTCCCAATAATATCATAACAAAAGAAAACAACTCTGGGATATTCATTCCCACTATGTTTTTTTGGATTTAGAATTTATCAGGATTTTTTTCTTTCCATTCGGCTAGGGTTTCTAGTCCGTTGTCTTTTCTGTATCTTTCCTGTCTTGATAAAATTTGATTCATTTCATTAATATATCATTGGACAATTGAATAATCTGCTGCGAAAGGTTCTATGGATTGTCTGTATGGGCGACCCTGTTCCCAGTCTCTGATTTCAAAATCCATGATTGAGGCGTCACTTTGTTCTATATCATGTTGTTGCATTTTGGCGAATCTTCCTACAGGCAGAGACAGAGTTGTTATGGGTTTTAACGCCTCATTATCTATAATTATTTTATCTGCCATAGTTTTGGATGCCTTATGTGTTTATAATAATTATTGTAGCGGAGTTGTGTTTTTTATGAGGAAAGATAAAAAGAAGGAAAGGTTTAGTCCGTTGGCGGGGATTGCTTTTGCGTTTGTTGTGGCGGGGATTGCCTTCGGAGAGAATAGGTTGGTGGGTTATAGTTTAATGGGCATCGGTATAATATTAGCAATTATTAATGCTATTATACATAGGAAGTAGTTCGACGAGCATTTTATAAAGTTTGTATTATTTAATAATGTATGAAGGTGAATTGGCTTTTGTTGATTGGCTTTATTGTTGCCTGTAATTTGATTGGTGCGCTTGGTGCTATTTGGACTTCTTCGGATAGCGCTTGGTATAAGAATATTAACAAGCCGAAGTTTAATCCGCCGAGCTGGGTATTTGGTCCCGTTTGGACTTTGCTTTTTAGTTTGATGGGTGTCGCGCTGTATTTTGTTTGGGTTGCACCTTCCTCAAATATTCGAACCGTTGCACTAATTTTATTTGGAGTTCAATTCGCATTCAACGTTTTGTGGAGCTATTTATTCTTTGGAATTAATAATCCGTTTTATTCTTTAATAGAAATATTTATTCTTTTGATTTTTATTATTATTACAGGAATTTATTTTTATGTCGTTAATAATTTCTCGGGATACTTATTGATACCCTATTTTCTTTGGGTTGGCTTTGCCAGTTTTTTAAATTATTTTTTGTGGAAATTAAATTAACAAAAAATTAAATCCAGCCCCAAATTTGCATAGCTCTAAATAAAATATAGAACCAACTTAAAATTCCATGGAGGATTGCATAAAGAATTGATGCAGAGCGCTCGTAAGAAAGAATCATCGCAAGTGCCGAACCGAAAATCCAGAAGTGACCGCCATGGTGATAGTTCGCCTTTATTTTATTGATATTTCTTATTTTAATATCAACATCCGGAGTTTTCCTCTGTGCCATTGATTTAACTAGCAAAACCAAATATAAAAAGGTTTCCCCGAAAATCTAAAATAAAAAAATAAAAAATTGTTAACTTAAATTCAAAGATTAATCGTCTTCTTCAGCGTCTTCCTTAGCTTCTTCAACTGTTTCGATATCTTCTTCATCGTCTTCAGCGTCTGAATTGTCATCAAT
>JBDRJI010000092.1:0-10666 GCA_043815105.1 archaeon | reverse complement strand
TTTTAAGAGGGTATTCGGGATTGTAACAAAACTAAAATTAAACGCAAAATTTGTTCAGGTTTGTGCGAGAATAATTTTGCACAATCGCAAACGATTGAGTTATTTTAATTTGGTTGGAAATTAGTTTTGACGCAAAGCCGGAGAAGAACCCCCGTAGGCAAAAACCACTACGGCCTAAACGTAGCGGTTTGACTGAGCAAAACGCTTTGAGTAAAACAAAACACGATTTAGAATATTTTTACGAAATGCATTTTGTGAACAGCGTAGGCATTCCTTCATAATGAAAATCAGAAAGAATAGTATAAAAGATTATCAGAGTTGGTGAAAGAGTTTATTTGGGAGATTTTTTAAATTATACTTGCTTTGATTTCTTTTTTTCGTTCTCTTTGATTTTCATTTTGTCTTCGATGTCAAGTCTCTCTAATAATTCCTTGTATCGGTTTCTAATTGTTACTTCGGTAATTCCTGCGACGTCGGCAACTTCTCTTTGCGTTTTTTTCTCGTCGTTGATTAGTGCGGCTACGTAAAGTGCGGCGGCTGCGATTCCTGCTGGTCCTCGTCCGGATGTTAGTTCTGAGATGTCGGCTTTTTGCAGAATTTTGAGTGCTTCGTTTTGTGTTTGTGGGGCAAGGTGTAGTGTCGAGGAAAACCTTGAGATGTAATCTTTTGGGGAGGATGGGGTTACTTTTAATCCAATTTTTCTAATTATAAATCGGTAAGTTCTTCCGATTTCTTTTCGTTCGACTTCGGATGCGTTTGAGATTTCGTCGAGTGTTCGTGGGATGTTATAAGAACGGCAGGCGGCGTAGATGCATGCGGCGATTACGGATTCCATTGAACGTCCTCTGACTAGTCCTCGCTGAAGGACGAAATTATATATTCTTGCAGATTCATCTCGAACTACTGAAGGGAGGTCTAAAAATGAGGCAACTCTTCGTAGTTCGGACATTGCTAATCGGAGATTTCTTTCGATTGAAGTAGATACTCTTTCCTGCCATTTTTTTAACCGTAAATATTTTCTTGTTTGTTGCGTTGAATCCAATTTGTAGATATCTGAGATTTCACCGACATTTGTTGTCAAACCTTTGTCAAATTTTTGCAAGGAAGCAGGGGCACCGCCTCGTGATTTTTTTTCTGATTTATCGAAACTTCGTAGCTCGTGAGAGGTGTCTACCATTCCTTCTTCGACTAATAATCCGCATGCTCCACAGATTATTTCGCCCTTGGTTTCGTCGTAAATTAAGTTAGAACTATTGCATTCTGGACATTTTTTTGCTCCTGCCATCGTAAGGTTTATAAATGGATTGCCCTTTTAAAGCTTTTGGTTATGTATCGTCGATAAACTAATTTTACTCGTTTCCAACTCTGCGAAAATCTGAACATTATTAAAATTATATATCTACTCCAGAGCTAAAATCTCTACTCGTTTCCAACTCTGCGAAAATCTGAACATTATTAAAATTATATATCTACTCCAGAGCTAAAATCTCGGCCTGCACGGTGCCTTCTTGAGATGGGCGGTTTGTGATCCTTGCCTTTCCTAATTCTGTTTCAATAATTGCGCCTTTAACCAGAATATTCTGTCTTGCAAGAAAGACGTTCGATGGTGTTTCTAAAACATTTTTTTTTATAGATTTTTTTGCTTTTCCTTTTGCTATTACGTTTGCTATATTACTAAGAAAAGAAACTAATTTTTCATTTCCGCCTCTTGTCCGTAGCGTCTTGGTTTTTTGATCTCCGATTTTTACAATTCTGGCCTGGCTCTGCCTACCTGTAAGTTTTTTCTTTTTGGGTTTTTTATATCTGCCCCCGCTTGCTTTTCTTCCAGCTTTCATATTTTGTTTAAAAAGTTTCGCTTTAAATATCTATCTAATTAAGGAAGTTGAGAACTTAGAACCTATAAACAAAGGAGAGTTCGTGTTTTATAATTAAAGTGAACTTGTATTTTTGAGATAATGTGGAAAATTTTACAATGTTATATAATATCATTTATAATTTAATAAATTTATAGCAAAAATAATTAATTTTTTTAAAAGCAATAACGTTTAAATAGTTACACTACCACTTTTTATTAATTTTAAAGAGGGAAGTATGGCGTATAAAAGGTATATAAAAAAAAATGGAAAAGTATATGGACCATATATGCAGCACAATAAAAAAGAAGGCGGAAAAGTAGTTACAACGTATCTTGGAAAATCGGATTCAAAAAAGAATTACAATCAAATTATTTCTCTTGGAGTATTTTTTTTACTTCTTTTTCTGGGTTTATTTTTTATTGTTGATTTTAGTTTAACTGGAAAAGTTTCTCTATCTTTAGAAGAAAGTTATGAGTTTGGGGAACGTATTGAGGGTAGTGTAAAATTAAGTTTGAAGCAAGGAGAGCTTATTCCTGTTTCTACAAAAATATTAGTTGACAATTCTGGAGAAGTAAGTGAATTTTTGCTAAACGATTTGGTTTCTTATGATATTTCCGAAGGAAATTTTTATGTTGAAAATATAGAAATTTCTGGCACGGGAGAAGGTTATGGGATTTTGGGTGAGAAAATAGTTTATCCAAATGTTTCTTTTATTTTAAATATTTTGTCTAAAGGTTTGGTTACTAAACCCGATAAACCAGAGAAAGAAATCGAAGAAGTAGTAGTCGAAGAGATTATCAATGAAAGCGTTGAAGAGTTGGAAGAAATCAAAGATCAGAATAAAACCGAGGAAGAAATTATTGATGAACCAGCTGAAGAACAAGGGGTTGAAGAAGAAGTCGAGGTGGTTGAACAAGAAGAGGCAATTGAAGAGGTTGAGCAATTAGAACAAGAGGTCGAGGATGTGGATGAAGAGGAGGAGCCAGCAGAAGAAGAATCTGAGCCTGAAATTTTTCCTTTAACTGGGGCGGTTATTTCTGAATCAATTTTAGAAATTGAGGGGGTTGTTTCGAAGGATAATTCTTTTTCTTATGATTTGCCGAATGGGAGAACGGCAGAAATTAAAGAGTCTTCTCAGGATGTGGAATTGTCAATTGTAGATAGCGAGGCAATTGTTACAACAGAATATTTTGAGATTGAGCAAGGATTTGGAGAGGATTATTTAGTGGAAGAAACTTTTGAGTTTTCTATTGATTTGAGTAAATTAAATTTGACTGCTCAGAAAGAAGGAAATTTTATTGTTAGTCTAATATATAATGATAGCGAAATTGTTTCTGTGAGCAAGGTGATTAGTATTGAGGGAGAGTTGGAGATTCCTGTAATTGAGCAGAATTTGACTGAGGAAAATATTACGATTCGGAATGAGACGCTGGCAAATGAGAGTGTGATAAGTATAATAGAGGGAGAGATGAATCTGACGACGATTCAGTATGGGGCCGTTTTGAATAAGCCAGTTAAATGGAAAAAGAATATTAAGTTGACGCAACCCTCGGCGAACTTAAGTATTGAAATTCCGGCTCAGGCAGAAAATATTAGTGTGTTTGTAATTTCGAAATTAGACAAACAGGAAGATAAGAGCGAACATAAACAAGAAATAATTAATGAAAGTGTCGAGGTCATAAATGAAACTATTGAGACAAATGAGTCGGAAGTTGAAGAGCCTGAAATTATACCCTCACACTCACAAAATGAAAATGGGTTGGGGCATGCTAATGAATCGGAATTAAGGACGCTGATAACCGCAGAGGTCGTTTTGGAATTTGACGCAGAGAAATTTAGTTTTTCTAATTTTTTCAAAAATGTTTTTGGAACTTTTACTGGAAGAGTGATTGAGACCGAGGAGGGACAAGAAACTAAGGAAGTTTTTATTGAGGAGGATGCAACCGAGTTTGAGATAGAGTATGAGACGCCGGCGCCTTATGCTATTGAGTCAAATATTTCTAATGGAAAAAGAATTACAATTGCTTCTGATGTTCATTATGAAAATATTTTGGCTTACACGGTTGTTGAAGATAGTGTTCCGGTAAATTCGAGTGATTTGAAATTATATTGGTATGCAAGTTATGAGGATGCTTTGGCTTATGATTCGTCTTCGGTTCAGGAATCTGTGGTGGTTAATGTAACAAATGAAAGTGTTGAGGAGAATGTTGCTGAATTAGAAAATACAACAGAAGAAATTAA
Source organism: archaeon (assembly GCA_043815105.1). Classification (GTDB taxonomy): domain Archaea; phylum Nanobdellota; class Nanobdellia; order Pacearchaeales; family GW2011-AR1; genus JAGVXH01. The sequence goes on along the minus strand of JBDRJI010000092.1, from coordinate 6,569 downwards.
TGAAAGTTATTTTAGCGTTCTTACTGGGAATGTGATTGCGAATGAAACCTTGGAAAATATTTCTGAAATTATAAATGAAACTAATGTCTCTGTTGCTGAAAATTATTCTGAGACAATAAAAATACAGGTTCCTTATGTCGGGTATGATTTGGATGAAGATGGTTATGTTGATTATATTGAGTGGGTAGTTCCGCATTTGAGTAATCAGACTTATGAGTTAGTTATTGAAATTACAAAAGCAGAGCATCTTGATGAGAACAGGAGTTTTATTTCGGATATTTATGATGATGTGAAAGCTTTGGATGGAAATTGGAGTGAGGTGATTAATGACAGCGAGTATGTTCGGGTGACTTTTGAGCAGGAGTTGGATAATACAAAGGATATTACTGTTTATGCGAGGAGTGTCTGTGCTGTTTCAGGGGATAGTTATGTTGCGATTAATGGGACGCAAGTTCCTTGTGATATTTATCAAAAGAAAAAAAGGATTGAGGAGATAAGGAGGCTGCTGGATGGATAAAAAAGAATTAGAATTTATATTGCAGGAAGGGGAAGGGCTCAAAATAGAATTTAAGGAGAGTGCTAACTGGATTGATAAGGAAATTGTTGCTTTTGCAAATTCTGATGGGGGAAGAATTTTTGTGGGGGTGAGTGATAAGGGAGCTATTAAGGGAATTAAAATAACTAATAAGTTAAAATCACAAATTCAGGATATTGCACGAAGGTGTGACCCGTCGGTAAAAATCAGTTTGAAAGAATTTGAGAATGTTTTGATTATTAATGTCGAGGAGGGGAAGGATAAACCTTACAAATGTCCGTCAGGATTTTATTTGAGGCAGGGGGCGAATTCTCAGAAGATGAGCCGGGATGAAATTTTGAATTTTGCAACTGGCGAGGGGAAAATAAGATTTGATGAGCAGATTTGCAAGGAGTTTGATTTTGAGAAAGATTTTGACGAGGGAAAATTGGAAGAGTATCTTAAAATAGCTAATATAAGTTCTGTTTTGCCAAAGAGTGAATTATTAAATAGCTTGGGAGTATTGAACAGTAAAGGCATAAATAATGCAGGAGTTTTATTATTTGCTAAAGAGCCTCAAAAATTTTTCCCGCAAAGTGTTTATACTGCTGCTGTTTATCGCGATATTGAGGGCACAGAGATTATTCAGAGAAAAGAAATAACCGGAAGCTTGGTAGAAATTGTTGAGAAGGTTATGGAATTTGTTGAGTTTTATGTTAAGGTTGCTTACAAGTTTACAGGAAAACCACAGAGGGAAAATATATATGAATATCCTCTGAAGGCAATCAGGGAGGCGGTGATTAATTCAGTAATGCACAAAAATTATTTTGAGCACGGACATAATAATATTCTTGCTGTTTTCCCTGACAGGATAGAGATAGAAGATTATTGGATTAAGCCGAAGAATTTTATTTTGGGGAAAACTAAATTTAGAAGAAATCCGATAGTTACAGATTTATTTCTCAGAGTGGAGTTCGGAGAAAAAATGGGTTCTGGAATTAAGAGAATGGAAGAAATTTGTAGGGAGGAAAATGCTCCTATTCCTGAAATTGATGTTCAGGAAAATTATTTTTATGTTACATTTAGGCCAAATCCAGAATATTTAAAAATGGCTTCTGAGAAGACTAAAGAAACTGTGGGAGAAACTGTGGGAGAAACTGTGGGAGAAACTATCCAGAAGATTTTGCAGTTGATAAAGAAAAATCCTAAAATTACCCGGGAAATTCTTTCTGAAAAAATGGGACTTTCTGTTCGAGGTGTCGAATGGAATTTGATGAAACTTAAACAAAAGGGTTTGCTAAAAAGAGTTGGCCCAACTAAGGGCGGACATTGGGAGGTTGTGCATGAAAAATAAAATAAAAAGCATATTAATAATTTCGGCTATTGTTTTAGCTATTGCTGTTTTTGCTGTTGCTTTGACCGATGAGGAATTGGGAGCTGAGCTTGCTCAGCTTGAGGGGGAACTTGTTAATGCGAATTATTCTTGGTTGGTTAATTATTCTGTTGATGAAAGTTTAGATGTTTCAAGTATAGAAGTTTATGAGGAAGATGGGAATAAAACTATTGCAGTATTTGAAAATGTTAGCGATGAGGGTTGGTATAAAATTTATTTGACTGAGTTAAATGGAACTCAGGATGTTTTTGATTTAAAGATTCTTGGGGGTGTTGAGTTTGACTATGTTGTTGATCCTGAACTTTATGAGACTAATTGTAGTCAGTGGGATTCAGGAGTTTATTATAATACAAGGTGTGATGGGGAGAATGTGACGCTAAATTGGTCTAATTCTCCTACAAATACAACCTATTATACTTCAGGCAACTACACCTCGCAAATCTTTGACGCTGGCTCTGCGGCGAGTTGGAATAATATAAGCTGGGTTGCGACAACTCCGAGTTCGGCAGATACAGCTCAGCAGGATTGGGCAGATTGGGATGAGAGTTCAGAAGTTGGATTAGCAAGTGATGATATTTTTGTTGCTTTGATGGAGAATACAACTGCGGGAGGAAATGAGACAGGTCTGGGTGGAGGATTAAGTGGGGCTGATTTGGTTTTGACACAAAGTGGGACTGTTGCGGGGGCGAGTGGGAGTCCGCCAACAAGGGTATTGGATGGAAGTGATGATTATTTTGATACGACAACAACATCATTAGATGCACTTCTTGCTAATGATAATAAGACCTGGACAATTATAATAAAAGTTAAAGACTTGGGTCTTGTAACCACCGACCGCTTTTTATATTTTGCAGGAGAAGCATCAAACGAAATTATAGCTCCATATATTGATTCAACAGACAAATTAATAGTAGCTGTTTCCGAAAATAATGTTGATACTTCAAATTTAACTACAGATTCACTCTTAGCGGATACAACTTATTATATGGCAATATGGGCTGATGGAACTAAACTGAGAGCTGGGTTTTCTACAACAAAACCTACTAAGTGGAGTGATTTTGATGCAGGAAAGAGAATGGAATTTTCAACAGTAACTGGTGATTATGCGGGTAATACCTTTAATGAATACACAGATTTGTTTACTGGTGCAAGTGCCAACGCTTTAGGGGGGATAGCATATTATATCTTAATGTCAAAAGAAAACCTAATTGAAAATGATGACTGGGCGACTAACATAACTCTCCAAACAAGAACGTCTGACGATAATGTGGATTGGAGTGAGTGGAGTTCTAATTGGACAAATCCGTCGGGGGTGGTTGATACGTCGGCGAGGTATTTGCAGTATAAGGCGGAGCTGACAACGACAAGTTCAAGTTATACTCCTTATTTGCAGAGTGTTAATTTGAGTTATAGTCCGGAAATTATTCCTCCGAGCGTAATAATAAGTACTCCAGAGAATATAACATATACAACAGATTCAATGGTTTTTGAAGTTACAGCGACGGATGATTCGGGAGTAGATGCTTGTTGGTATTCTTTAGATTCTGGGGTCACAAATTATACTATGATGAATGAAACGGCGGAGGAGTGGACAGATACTAATTCTTCAATGGCTCAGGGAAGTTTGACGGTTGAGTTTTATTGTAATGATTCAAATAATAATTTAAATGATACGGAGAGTGTGAGTTTTTTTATTGATTCTATTATACCTTTAGTCTCTATAGTTTATCCAGAAAATACAACTTACTCAGCGAATGTTAGTGAATTGAATTATACTTATGTGGAAACTAATCCGGATGCTTGTTGGTATTCTTTGGACGGCGGGGCGATTAATAGTTCGATAACTTGCGGAGATAATGTTACGGGAATTTCTTCTGTTGATGGGAATAATACGTGGACGGTTTATGTTAATGATACGGTGGGGAATGAGAATTTAAGTTCGGTGACATTTTATATTGATGCGATTGCTCCGAATGTAACTTTGAACTCTCCAACGGATGAGAACAACTCAATTAATTTTTCAAATATTGTGTTTAACTGTTCGGCGACTGATGAGGGAGGATTATCTAATCTTTCTTTGTATTCTGATTATAACGGAAGTTGGAGTTTAATTGAGACAAAGAATTTATCAGGAACTTCAAACTCGACAACTTTTGCGAGAGATATTTTAACAGACAGGGGAATTAATGGAAGCGGATTTATTGATGGGGCGTTTGATTGGAATTGTTTAGGGTATGATGCTGTAAATAGTAATTGGAGTGCTAGTAATTTTAGTTTTAGTAGTTGGGATTTGGGGAGTTATTTTCAGACGGTAACTGATGGGGAGAATGTGACTTTAACTGCTGGAAATACAACTGGCAACTACACCTCGCAAATATTTGATGCTGGTTCTGCAGTGAGTTGGAATAATTTGAGTTGGGATAGTGAATATGGTTGGTTTAATGACAGCGATGCTGAATTGCCGGCAGATGCGGAGGATACTTCCAGTTCGGATGGCGGGTTTAATATGACAGGGAATGTTTTGCTGATGCATTTTAATAATGATAGTGATTATGGGGAGAGTGATGCGAATGCTACAGGGGTTGTGTATGATTTCTCGGGGAGTGGGAATAATGGAACTCCGATGGCAGGGGCGGAATCAGTTCTTACGTGGAATAGTTCTGGAAAGTTGAATGGGGCGTTTGAGTTTGATGGGGTTGATGATTATGTGACAATTCCGGATAGCGATGATTTTTATTTTGGAAGTGACGATTTTGCTATTGGTATGTGGACGCGGTTTAATACCGACATAGGTAAATTAGGCTTTTTTACTCAAAGACAAGACGATACACACCTAAATTATTTTTTAATGGGATGCCAACCAAATTGTTATTTTGAATATATGGATTATTTCGATGCTGTTATAAAAGCAAGATATACTTATAGTTGGACGCCCTCTTTAAATAAATGGTATTACTTTGTTTTAGTAAGAAATGGTTCAAACTTTAATCTTTATATTGATGGAAACGCAGTTCCTTTGACAACATTAAATGCTATTGGAACTAATGATTTGGGGAATATATCTAGTGATTTTATGGTGGGTAAGGGTTTTTTGGCTGATTACTATTTCAACGGCTCCATTGACGAAGTTGCAATTTGGAATCGTTCTCTTTCGGCAAATGAAATTCAGGATTTATATTTGAGAGGGGTTTCGAGATTAAATATTCAGACAAAAACTTCTGACGACAATGTTAGTTGGAGTTCGTGGAGTTCGGACCAGACAAATCCTTCTGGAGTAATTGATACATCGGCGAGATATTTGCAATACTTGGCAACATTTACAACTGATGATACAAGTTACACTCCTTATTTGCAGAGTGTTAATATTAGTTATGGTCCAGATACAACTTCCTTCATCTCAACTTGGAATACTTCTAAAGAGGGTGTGTCTAATAGTACAACAATTAAACTACCTCTAGAAGATGGCGGGACTTATGATTTTAGCGTTGGTTGGGGTGACGGAAATTTTACAACAGTTACTACATGGGACAGCGCAAATGCAACTCATGATTATTTGACAGAGGGAATTTTTAATGTAACTATTTCAGGGACAATTCAAGGATTTAGATTTAATGATGTAGGAGATAAATTAAAAATATCAGACATTAGCCAGTGGGGGGATTTAAGATTAGGAAATAACAAAAGTTATTTTTATGGTTGTAGTAATTTGGATGCAAGTGCTACAGATACTTTGGATTTAACTGGTACGACTACTTTGGAAAATATGTTTCGTGGTGCTTCTAATTTTAATGGAAATATAAACTCATGGGACACATCGGGTGTTACTTCAATGCTTCGTATGTTTCAAGATGCTACTGATTTCAACCAAGATATAGGAGACTGGGACACATCGAGTGTTACAAATATGGGTTATGTGTTTTTTTCCGCTAGTGCCTTCAATCAAGACATAGGAGACTGGGACACATCAAAGGTTTTGAATATGAATGATATGTTTAAATCTGCCACTAATTTTAATAGAAATATAAGCAACTGGGATACAGCAAAGGTTAAAGATTTTGATCAGATGTTTGAAAGTGCCACTAATTTTAATGGAAATATAAGCAACTGGGACACCTCAGTCGTAACGGATATGAGTAATATGTTTTACGATGCCAATAATTTCAACCAAGATATAGGAGACTGGGACACATCAAGTGTTACAGATATGGGCTATATGTTTTATAGTGCTACTAATTTCAACCAAGATATAGGAGACTGGAACACATCAAGTGTTATAGATATGAACTATATGTTTTATAATGCTACCAATTTCAACCAAGACATAGGAGCTTGGAATCTATCAAATGCGATAGATATGTTCCACATGTTTCATTATGCAACTAATTTTAATGGAAATATAAGTAACTGGGATACATCAAGTGTTACAGAGATGGGCAATTTGTTTAGTTACGCTTCTAATTTCAATCAAGATATAAGTAGCTGGAATACTTCAAATGTTATAAACATGAGCTATATGTTTAGTTTTGCTCCTAATTTCAACCAAGACATAGGAGATTGGAATACATCAAGTGTTATAAAAATAACCTACATGTTTTATAATGCAACTAATTTTAACCAAAATTTGAGTGACTGGGATGTTTCGGGTGTAACAGATATGATATC
>JBDRJI010000091.1:0-2350 GCA_043815105.1 archaeon | reverse complement strand
GCTAAATCTTTAATAAAATTTTCTCCCCAATCTAATACCCCTTTAACTGCCCCTTTTCCAATACCTTCTCCTAAATCTTTTATCAGCTCAGAACTCATCTCCAAATTCCTCTAAATACAAAGATAGTGATAATTCATTATTATCTAAAATTATTGTGCTTCCCGGAAAAATAGCCATATTATTCACTTTCACAGGAATTTCTATATATTTATCTAAAACTTTATTCCTATCAGAATCAAGAACATATTCTCCATCTGAATTAAATCCAAGTTCCTTTAACAAAGAGATTTTAGATTTCACAGAAACTTCTTTTAATGAGATTAATTCCATTTTAAATTACCTATTCCAATAAAAACATCCTTACTTATAAACTTTACTTTAAGTTTTTTTAAACATTAATTTTTAATTCAAGCTCAATTTTAAATTTTAATTTCTTCACTCATAACACTTCCCTGTGTCGCCCCGTTAATCTTATCATAGAAATCAAAAATTAATCCAGACGGCATCTCAACTATAACTTCCAAGTCGCCGTTATTTTTCCAAGTCTCTCCAATTATAAATTCTTTAACAATGCCGTAGGCTTTCCCAGTATGCAAAGCGGGGATAGTCAACTTAACTTTTTTCATTTCAATCTTAATTGGCAATATCTTCGATAGTTGATCTAAAATTTCAGAGACCTGTCCCTCGATGGGTTTATTTTTAACATTAACGCGTGCCTCATACAAAGCTTTCATAATTCTATCAGGCGTATACGGACGACCTTCGGGTGATACAGCATTGCTTGCCAAAAAATCAACAACCTGTTTATATTTCATATCGTGTTCAGATTTCATCGACTCCGTCGTTCGCACAACCTCACCACCCTTAATAATTTTCTCAGCAACCGCCATCATATCACTTGTTCCAAACGCCTCTTCCAAATCCTTATCCCCAGCGTGCTCGCCAGATTTCAAATTATGAAAAATCGCACCAGTCAAAACTGCAACCCCAAGATTCCCCTCGCCCTTCCGAACTTTCATCGCCTCATCCAAATCAACAAGTATCTCAAAATGCTTCCCGCCCTTCGTTGTTCGCGCCGTTGTTTGTGTCATGTTATAATTAGGAGTTTAATGTTTAAATAGTTATTCAATGATTTAGGATTAGATTTGAAGAATTGGAAATATCGTTATAAAAAGAAGAATTTCTCCATTTAGAAAATTTAACGAGACTATATACACCAAACCACCCAAGTGGGTAAATTAGAGTAAAGATGCACCCATTAATTTTATTACTTCGAAATTCATTATCTACGCATTGCGTAGCCTCTTCAACACTTCTAGCTAAATCACTATTTTCAAATTTTCTTCCGCAAGAGCTATAATTGACTTTCTTAGAAAACTCCAAATCATTAATATATTTTCTTAATCCCATAAAAACTCCAACAAAAACAACTTTATAAAAATTATTATGCTACACTTCGAATACCAAACCCCTAAAGAAGTTCCTTCCCACTAACTTTCTTAATTTTACCCTCGCTCAAAATTCCGGCATCAAATCTGCCGATATTAAAATCATCACCCTGTATTTCCTTAAAAATTTCCAAAACCAACTTAATCCCCTCCGAGGTAGTCATTCCTTCCCGATATTTCTCCCGCAATAATTTCTTGATGGCGTCGTCATTTTCGCCAATAGCGTTTGCCTTATATTTCAAATAATTCCCCGTGATATCTGTCGTATACAAAACCGGCTTCCCGTTAAAACCCGCGAACATCATCGAAACGCCGAACGGTCTCGCCCCGCCATACTGTGTGAATTGCTGTTTGATGTCTGCGATATCCCGAACAATAGATTCTGTACTCGGTGCAGAGTCATAAGTTATCCGATGCTGTTGTGCCAAGACCCTCGCTTTCTCAATTAAAACTCTCGCGTCCGAACTAATTCCCGCCGACACCGCAATAATATGCTCATCAATCTCACTAATCTTATTCGCCGATTCTTCAATTACTAAATTATCTTTTTTTCGTCTATCAGAAACAATCACTACGCTGTTCTTGCAAACAATTCCAATTGAAGCGGAGCCAAGCCTAATTGTCTTCTCCGCATATTCTACTTGCAAAATGTGTCCATCAGGCGCAAACATTGTCGCCGCCCGGTCATATCCCATTTGCTGATGCTGTATATCGTCCATAATAAAACCTGTCACGCCTCATTTTTAAAACTATCATTTTAGCCGGCTTTGCGTCAAAACTAATTTCCAACCAAATTAAAATAACTCAATCGTTTGCGATTGTGCAAAATTATTCTCGCACAAACCTGAACAAATTTTGCGTTTAATTTTAGTTTTGTTACAATCCCGAATACCCTCTTAAAA
>JBDRJI010000090.1:0-2702 GCA_043815105.1 archaeon | reverse complement strand
TATACTTGGCACGGCCATAAATTGAGCTTTTTGCAGGGGTGATTTTGTGGCGAAACAAAGGAATATTTTTCCGACGTAGTTTCTGCTACGTTGGGAAAATATTCCAAAGTTGCAGCCTAAAAGCACCCCTGCCCTTTGGGGAAGCCCATCTTTGGGCCATTTCTGCGTTGCTCCTCGGTTACAATGCGCCGTGGCATTGCGCCCTCGTCGCGCCTTGAACTGGCTTCAAATCTGGGCTTCCAAAAAACTTAATTTATGGCCGTGCCAAGTATATATAACGCTGAAAATCATTTTGTGAAAATTTTGGAAAAGCTGATAGAAAAAGATATCAAGGCATATTTCCATACGCCAAACGGACTGCATGCCAGATTTATAACTTTAGAGACCGCGAAACTTATGAAAACAGCGGGTTTTATTCTGCCCAGATTGGCGCTCGAAACAACCAAAGAGGAAAGACAAAAACAGACCGGATTTAAGACTTCAACAAAAGAATTTCTAAAGGCAGTCGAATCTCTAAAAAACGCGGGTTATTCGCTAAAAGATATCGCGGTAAATATTTTAATCGGGCTGCCCGGACGTGATTTTAGCGAGATAAAAGATTCGATTGAATTCGCGGGAAACCTTAAACTTAAAATTCATCTTGAAGAATATTCACCGATACCGGGAACGCCCGATTTTAAAAATTCCGGGCTATCAACTGATTCCGACCCTCTGGTTCATAATAACAGTGTGTTTCCTTTATACAAACCGGAAGATTATGAAATAATCCAGTCGCTAAAAAAATTAGCGCATGATTCCAAAAAGCAGATATGTAGGTCGAGTTGAGGAACGAAACCCAATAAACCTTAATAATTGACAATTTTTTACTAATTAACTATAATTCTTTATGTTAATAGATTTAACTTCCGATAATCTAAATAAGTTTCTTTAATAACTTTTTACCATCTTATTCATGGAAAAATTCTATACGCTAAAAGCTAAATGGGAAAAAGAAACTTCATTTCTTTCCTCAATAAGCGAAATAGCTATGCATCCTGACTACCAAAAAATAATTGGCATGGGTGAACCAGCTATTCCATTTATTTTAAATGAAATGAAAAAAACACCGAGTCATTGGTTCTGGGCGTTAAAATCAATCAGCGGAGAAGATCCTATCCCCCCAGAATCAAAAGGAAAAATCAAAGAAATGACAATTAAATGGCTTCAGTGGGGAAAAAACAGGAGCTATATTGAGTGAGCAAAGATTTTATAGAAAAGGAATTTCTATACTGCTCCCCCTTAACAGAGTGCAGTGCTTGCGGGGGTATCATGGCCTTTTTTCGGGATTTTGCCTGTTATCAAATACAGAATGAATCACTATTTCATTACCTTCTATCGTATAAAATATTGAGAATGGAAACCTTTTAATAATACATCTTCTAAAACAAGCGTACAGTACTCTATGCATTTCTGGGAAATTGTGAATGTTATTTAGCGATGCTTCAACGCAGTCGAGAAATTCAAATCCAAGCCTTCTTTTTTGTTTTTCATACCATTTGAAAGCCAATTCGAGATCATCTTTGGCTCTATCTGTATAACATAAAATCATTTATACTGATCCCTTAATCCCTTATGGATACTTCCACAATCATGGAACTTTAGGTTCCCATTTTTATAATCATTATACCTTTTGTCTAATTCGGTTTTTTGCCATTCCGGCATCGGCAACTCTCCATTATCCCGAGCAATAGCATCCCAAATATCCTCAACTAATATTAGTTTCTCCGACAAATCTAACTTATTTACTTCTTTTACAATTTCAGATGATCTCATTATGAACACCTCCTATTTTCCCTTTTTATAAAAAAATTATATCATATACATCGCATTATCTATCTAACAGGAATAAAACGCTTATCATTCCTATTAATTTGCGCAATTGGTTGAACCACTGTAATATCGCTTAACTTACTGATCCCAATTCCTTTGAGATGTTTGAAACAAGTTTTCGGGTCAACATTTGATAATTCAATTCCTTTAAACTCGGTTTTCTTTGTTTGAATGGAAACAATGCAATTATTAATTTTCTTTCCGGTTGCCTTGTCGATTGTATTTACCCAGCCATTAAAAATAATCGATTCTAATGCTTCTGCTTTGTCTGCTTCAAATAGTTCATGCAAAGTCCGCAAAGTCATTTTGTAAATTACAGAGTCATAATTTTTTAAAAGTTGTGTTTCCGAAAGGAGTAATTCTTTCAATTCCTTTTTTGATGCAATATATTTAACTTCTGTCAGCGTTGGTAAATCTTCAGGCACAGGGAGAACATATTCAACTATCAAAAGTTTGCTGTCAGAGTTATAATCTAAATCAAAATCCTTCGGGAATGTTTCTGGATATTGTGAATTATTGAGAACCATTTCACAATATTGAATAACTGCTTCGGGATTCTTTAGGGAATAGCTGTTTTTAAGTTTTTCAATTTTATCGTTGTGTTCTTTTTGATTATTGGAGTATGTTTCCTTCTCTATTTCCCAATCTTTTTCAAGAATAGCAAAGCGATTTTTAACTATCTGCTCTTGTTCTTCAAATTCCTTTAGTTTCTCAATTTTGTCGTTATACTCCTTTTGATTGTTGTTGTACGACTCCTTTTTCCTTTCCCAATCTTTTTCGAGTGCGTCAAAGCGTTTATTAACTGTCTGCTTTTTTTCTTCAACCTCTTTTAG
>JBDRJI010000089.1:0-4354 GCA_043815105.1 archaeon | reverse complement strand
TACTCTGACGACAAATTTCCCAATCAAGCTCATCACTCGACCAAAGCTCCTGAAAAATAAAATACAAACTCAAACTCAAAACCATCACTCCCAAAATCAACGATATAATTATACTATATTTATAATCACCTCTCTTGTTATCCATAATAATTAATAAAAAACTAACTTAATAAAACTAACCAATAACACTAGAAACAATCGTCTTAACAGCAACCCCGGCAGAAACTGCAATAGCAAAATAAATAGCCCACTTAATAAAGTCGTCAACTCCGACGGTAGCCCTACTATTGAATCTTGACAAAATCATAGATTCCCTCTCTCTTCGATATTTTAATTCTCTCGCCCTCTCCAATTACCCAACGCCCTTCTTTCTCGCCATATCTAGCCGGCAACTTCAAATCCTCGCAATAGTTACAAGTCGCTTCTAATCCTCTCCAATAGCAAACACAAATAACACTCTCTCCCTGCTTCGAACGAAAAAAATTTCTATTCACCTCTTCAAAACTGGCTATATTTTTAAAATATACTAAATAATAATCTTCCTTCTCGTTTTCCATTATAAAAAAATCACCCTTCCCTTCAGAATCCGCGGTCTCGATAGCCCTTTCCAAAGTTTTAAAATAAGATTCCGCCGTTTTCTCTCCCTTGTCAAAACTCGGAGCAAATAAATTAAACAACAAAATCAATAATACAGCAACCACAGCAACAGACAGAATCAACCCTATCAAATTACTATCTAATAGTCCACCTCTTTTAGATTTCATTTGCATTTCGATTTAAGAAACTCGCTAATCAGCGTAGCCTTCTTGACCTCCTCAAAATTATCTTTAGGCAATCTATAATACTCTTCATTGCCTATTTCTCTCCATTCGAGACCAACCTTCTCGACAAGAACGACCGGAAAATATTTCAATTTAACTCCCGCTAAAAGATTACTATTTATCTTAGCATACGCGCTATGTCTCAACCCAAAAATCTCATTTCCAGAAGTAAAAACAACAATCGGAAAGTTGTCGTCGTCTTCAACGCTAATAGCGAATTCTTTTTCTCCAATCTCAATTTCATTAACCTTAATCGCATCACTCAAATTTCCAACAGAAACCTCCACTTCCTCTAAATATTTTTCTTTCTTCCCCTCAAACAAACTCTTTAGTCTTGCGACATCTAATTCGTCATCCGCCTTAAACGACAATCCAGAACCCGCCACTTGTCGAATAAGCTCACCATGATCAGAGCTACTGAGATATTCTCCATCCGGTTTTGTCGGAATAGTTTCCTTCCAATATACTTTATCATCGTCATCTACAGACCTCCAAGCTATCTCTGTAAATATATTTATAGCCTCTCCATCATCTTTCGTAACATAAGTCTTAAAATTCTCCCATTTAGAACCAACAGCTAACTCACTACTCCACTTTTGCACCGTCCACTTTTCATCCATAAATTCTTTCCCATCTTTAAACCATTTTCTTTCCTTAGACAACTCATCCCCCACTTTTATTGTCCAAATACTATTCTGCCAAACCGCATAAACTTCTTTACTCCATCCCTCTCCATTGCCATACAAAACGAACCGCTTAGTAAATCCACTGTCATATAATTTTTTTATTTCTAGATTATCCAAAACCCCAACCCCCGCGTTATACATAGCCCAATCGGATTCCGCAGAAGCAATACTGCCGACGAACACAGAATTATATTTCCCCCATTCGCCATTTTCCAAATTCTCAAACTCTCCGTCTTTAACCCTATAAGTCTCCTTTCCTCCCTCGCTAATATTGCACATTCTATTTTTACAAACATTCAAAATAACATCGTTACTCATGCCTATCGCTTTCAAAAAATCACTCCCTCCCCCAAGATTAGCAACATTTTCCGAATAACAATCCTTAGAATAAATATCATCCTTCAAATTAAACAAAATTAAAACCTCATCAAACTTCCCGCCGATATTTTCAATCAGTGGATTAAGACTCTGAGTAGAAATCCCATAAACAACTAGCGCCAAAACAACTAGCGCCAAAATAATATTTAAAAGTTTTCCGACCGTCCAATCTACGCTAGCTCGTTTTCCAAGCCTCATCTACCAAACCTCAAAACATCTTTAATAGAATTCAAAACCTCAAACCCCTTTCCTTTAAATAAAAATATCACCGCTCCAACCATAATCACCAACACCAAAACAAAAATCAATATCTTAACAATCTCCTCAATCTCCATAGATAACTAACAATAACTCAATTAATAAAGATTACTCATCATTAGAAAGATAATAAAAATCCAAACGTGCCTCGTATTTTCTTCCAGATAGAGATTCTTTTAAGTCTGTAACTACAACCAATTCATAACCATTCCTCTCAGCAAACTCTCTCCCATACTTAATAACAGATAACCTCGCCCTCATAAAAATAGAAGTACCGCTACATAAACGACTACAGTCAATATCCATCTCCTCCAAGCCAACCTCTTTCAACGACTCCTTGTTGGCAATTATTAGTAAATTGGTCATACAGAAAACAAACAAACTCAATTAATAAAGATTACTAACTCTAACAAAGCGAAGGACAACTTGGAAATCCAATTGCCTGAATAACCGGAGCCACACTATTACTTAAAATCTTACAACTAGCAGAACAGCTATTCCTAGTAGTAGTATCAACTTTATCACAATCCTCAGTAACATTTACAGCCTCACCAAACTTCACATTTCTTTTAATATTGCAAAAGCCAGACTTATCACCAGTTGAACAAACAATGGCACATGCCTGCTTTATAGTATTAGTATTATCACCACCCCCACCATAAGCAGTCACCTTGTCCCATAAATTATTCCACCCAGAAGCAAACCCAAAAATCAAAAACACCAAAACCGCAATCCCTAAAACTATCGCAATAATCGTCCCCAAAGTCATCTGCTGACCTTTCTTATTATCACCAATTCCTCTCATATTATATCCACACTTCTTTTATTTATAAACTTAACTCAAAATAACTTCGCCCCTAAGTCAGCCCAGCTAAAGCAACCGTCGCAATAATTGTCATTCCAACCACCGCGCCAAACGCAACAACTGCATACAAAATCATCGTAACCTTCAAATTTCTCCCAGTCTCCGCCGTCACCTGCAAAGGATCTCTCCCTGCCTTAATAGTAACCAACGTCGACGTCAAAATAAAAACCACTTCAATCAAATAAATTCCCACAACAATCTGCAACCAATAGGTCGGAATCATTTTCGTAATATCAAAAATAGAAATTATTCCCTGAACTCCTCCCGCACCAACTATATCTTCTCCGCCCATCGCACCGCTCTCGAACATCGCATTCAAATTTCCTAAAATCACCGTAATCATCCCCGCCAAACCAACAATAATACCAGACAGCAACGGCGCCAAAAAAGTCATATTCGATTTCATATCCGATATAATATCCGCCAACAAATCATTCAGCCTGTCATTAATTTTCTTTATATTTTTAACATAATCACTAATCGCCATCAGACTTCTCGCCGTAACCCTGAGTCCTTTTTTCACCGACTCCACTAAAATTCTCATAGAGGTGGCGACCAATTGCGACGGATAAAAAACAACTGCCCCTCTTTTGGGGTCAAACAACGCCCGCTCCAAACTCATGCCCAACTGCTGAATGTTCTCGTTGACGATATTAAAAAATCCTTCGGTCGCTGTGCCTTTCGTAGACTCGCTGACTTTCGCGAGTGCAATTTCGGCCGGAAGTCCGTCGCCGATACGATTTCCCAACTGAAACAGCGACGATGTAAACTCCTGTTCAACTTCTTTGTATTGGTTTCTCGTCTCCAAGATTTTGTCCGTCTTTGACCTAAACACTATGATAAAAACCAATGCAACAGAAACCGGGACGAGCAAGCTCAATAATAACGAGAGTGCCCCGGAAGGTCCGTAAATCGTGCCGTTAGAATCAAGAATGCCAAACACAGAAGTTTTCATAAAACCAAGTCCAAATTGCGACCAGCTATAATCTCTCGTCGTTCCAAGCCAAATCGGAACAGGCGTATACCTCCAAAGAAGCGGAATAATCCCAATTAAAAATAAAGGCAAGGCAATCAATATCGCTTTAAAATAAGCAGAATTGCTTTTGTATTTTGGGTAAAACGGATTTTTTTCCAGCAAACTTGACTCGCCGTATCCGCCCGGCCTTTTCATCATTACCTCTCCCGTCATATGAATAACTATAAACGGAATAATAATATTAAAAAGCAAAAGCACATGATACCACTTAATCGCACCGCCCAGCATCGTCGACGCCAGTGGCAAAATCGCCAGAGCCAGCGTCGGCAAAACAATTCCAAGCATATAAATATTTGTCAGGGGCGCCTTC
>JBDRJI010000088.1:0-7632 GCA_043815105.1 archaeon | reverse complement strand
AGGTCTCTGCCCTCGCCCTTTTCTATTTAACCTTAACTTATTTTGCCTTCCCTTAGCTCCACGCCATTTTTGATTTTTCTTAACGCCACGACCAAGTTTAATCTTCTTGTGCCAATCTGTCCGCAAAAACTTCGGCTTCTTCCTCGTTGCTGTTGCTTTCTTTTCTTCTGCCATTATTCAATTATACCCTCAACTATTTTAGCCAACCCCTGCTCACTCTCTTTTGAAATAAATCCTCCAGATAAAGCCTCTGTAGCATAAACATCATACTTTTCCTGCCAGATACCCATATTTTCTAATTTTTCCCTCTGATTACTATAGCTTGAAATAAGACTATCTTTTCTTCCAAGTACAGCAAACGCCCCAATAATTTCGACCATTTCCCGCGAAGCATCTTTCATTTTTTCAACCGCCAAATCATAAATTGTCTTCACCATTATATAACCCTCCACGGTTTTTTAGTTATAAAAATACCATCCTGAAAAATCCGTCTATCTCGCCCAGTTAACCGAGTCGCCTTTTCCAAATTCGCCGCAGTCTGTCCAGCCGCTTCAATATCATTTGAACTAACCGTAATCTTATTACCGCTAATATCCATCTTAGCATTCGGAAAAATTTTCGCAACCCTTTTTGTTGTCTCGCCTAAACACGACTTAATAATAACCTTATCTCCATCAACTTTAACATTCATAGGAAAATGCACATTACAAACTTCAAGTTCATAAACAAATTCCTCACCTACTCCCTTAATCATATTCTTCAAATGCGCCCAAACCGTTCCAATCATTTTCGATTCCCGTCGAGTTGCCCCCTTCGCCGTCAAAATAACCTTGCCATCTTTAACCACAACGCCAACCTTTCCCAAATCAAAATTTCTAGCTATCTCATTACCTTTTCCCTTAACTATAAAATCATTTCCACTAACAACAACCTCAACTCCCTCGGGAACTTCAATAACTCTCTCTAAATCTTTATTCATATTTTGTCTCCATTTCTTTTAAGTCTAATTCCATCGCACTAAGCCGATTGTCAAAATCAATTAATGTTCCAAAAGTATGTGCTTCGTATTTTTTCTTTTCAAACTGACAGTTCATAATTTCAAAAGCTTTATCGGCAAAATTTAATGCACTCCTTCCAGTTTCACAATTACCATCATCATAAATACATGAGGCAGCTGCTCTTAAATTTGCCTCCGCATATTCTCTTACGGCAATAGAATTATCATTCATGGTTACCATTAGTAAAAATAAGCAATAACGCTTCCTCCAATATTATTTTTAATTGCATCCTTGTGATTCAATAGTCCCATATTTGTTGAGATAATCAAATTTCCGAAATTTCTCGACGGCAAAAATCGTCTCATATATTTATCAATACCATCAACGCTAACATAATATCTCGGCTTAATCGCTTTGCATTTGTTCAGCTTAATTACTTTAACACTAACCGTTTTCCCTTCCTTATTAAATTCATAATCAATATGGCCTTCTGTCTTCATCATCTCGAGTAAATTCAACAAAACCTTAGAGCATCGCTTAATGACGATATCCATCTTTCCTATTCGTCTTGCATTCATTATTTGGTTTAATCCATCTGATACTATATCTTGACTCATTTTATTCTCCTAACTGTATTTCTTGAACCCAAGTTCAACTGCCAACTCTCTGAAACAGTGTCGACACAAATTTAGATTATAGGATGAAATATGCGCGCCGTGTCTTCCACAGACCTCGCATTTATACGCAGCAACGCCAAACGCCCGAACCTTCGGTTTGTTATGTTTCAAAAACTTCTTAAGCACAGCTGGCTTTCCCCGAAGCTGTCTCGTTATTTTTCTCCAATCGCTTGCTGTCATATTATTCCTCGTCCTCCAAAATCTTCTTTTGCTTTCGCAAAATTTCTGTATTAAATTTAGTTACAAGATAATCTTCAATTTCTTTACGCGTAACAGTCAACCTACGAGATTTTCCCCTTTTAACCTTTTTCTTTTCAACCGATTTGCCCGCTCTCGAAAATACAACCGTAACTTCAAATCCCATAATTCCAACTTCCCTAATATACTCGACACCCGGAATTTCAATATACTCATGTATACCAAAAGAAAAGCAATTATCCTGAATCTGTTTTTCCTTCAATGTATTATCAATTGCCGGTAATAATTTCTTAACCATATTCAAAGCATCCTCACCCCGCAGTGTAACTTTCGTTCCAACTTCTAAACCAGGTCGAACATTCCACGTCGGAATTCTTTTGGTTGCCTTAACCTTAATGGCCTTTTTCCCACTAATAGCTTCAAGTAAAATAATTCCCTTGTCTAACTTGTCAGCAACTCCGCCAATATTCAAAACAACTTTGTCCAACTTAATTTCTCTCATTTTATTTACCATTATTCCGAATACCTCCCGAGATGTCGGTTAACCATTATATTGATACAGGCACTAGCAGTTTTATCATAACTAGAAAAATATATTTCCAATAAAGTGGCATCTTTTGCAATAGCCTCATAATTTTTATGAACGGTATCAAAGGCATCAGGATTATTTTGTTTTACTGCAAAACTCATTTCGCCAACAAGTCCTCCCAGTTCCTTAAGCGTATTGCTTTTAACATTTCCTAGACTCATATTAAGCCTAATTCCTTTAGGGTTCCATGCTCTTCTATTCGCCATTATCCAATCACCAAGATAGTTTTGTAAGGCAAACTCACAGTCCTATCCTTCAATTTAATTTGATAACTTCTACCTCTAACTAATTCCTCAAATCCAACCAACTCACCTTTTTCTCCAGCGTGCTTTCCCCCAATAATTTCAACCTTTGCACCTTCCTTCAAACTCAAAACTTTTGTTATTTTATTCTTCTTAGTATCTAAAACAACCGAATCGCCAACGCTAAATTTCACAGTGGTTAGAAAGTTTTGTCCATCATCTAAATTCATCTGAATCTTGCCCCCGCTTAAAATCTTCTTTCCCATGATTTTAGCAATCTTTACTCCTGCCTGCTCCTCATTGATCTCAACCAAACTAAACTTCTTATTCACAATTTCCAACCTGTAATTCTTCTTGGACTTTTCTAAATTCAAAACACCAAAAACCTGCACAGGAAAATTCTCGTCCTTTCTAGCGTGATTGTTAACTTTAACCATTCCATTCAATGTCATATATCTCGCTTCTTTTCTTGTCTTCGCAATTTTCAAAACATCTCTCAATAAAAACAAAATAGAAATGCCTTTCGAGGTTGCATGGCTAGGTATAGCTACAAATCTCTTCCCTTTCCCTTTTCGTGGAACCGGCCACAAAGTGGACATTTGAGTTTTCTTAATATGTGCCATTATTTCTTCATTTCCTCAGTTGTTTTTTTAATTTCAGTTTTCATTTTTTCAGTCCTTTCTTTTACAACCCTTTTAACTCTTCTATCTTCTGTTTTCTTCTCAGTTTTCTCTTCTACTTTCTCGGTTTTCTTCCCAAATTTTAATCTCCGAGCATCTTCAGTGTTTAAAATAATTATCTTGACATTCGATGGATGAAACCACGTAATCAATTTCTCTCCGCCAGCCTTGACTCTCTGAATACCCTCAATCTGAATTCTTGTATTTTTAACGTCGACAGTTCCAACCTTTCCCTGCTTGCCTTTAAATTTCCCTATCATAACCTTAACCTCGTCGCCCTTTCTAACTTCAATATTTCGTCTTCCATATTTTTCCCGAAGAGCTTTATCCAAAGTTGCCCCCATAAAAGTCCGCTTAATATGATTAGGTGCGTTCGCTCTAAACTTAACCTGCTTTCTCGGTTGCTTACTCGAATTCCACGATTTATTAAATTCTGATTTCATTATCATATTCTCCCGAGGCATATTTAGCTAAAACATATGTTCCATGATTTATTGGGTAACGCTTTTGAGTACAAACAATTTTCCCCTTTTTTTCCCAGGTTGCAATAGTCCTTCGGACCATATCCCAATTTGGCGAATGCCTTTCTATTTTCCCCCCTAGGGCAGCCCCATTCTCTCCTGCTTCTTCCAAAATTTTATTCAATACTTTTCCTAAAGTTTTCTTATTCATCTTAATATACGCTCCCCGCTATCTTAGCAACCTCCTTCCATCTTTCCTGAACCTCTCTTGCAACGCTTCCCTTGGCCTGCGTTCCCTTTGGATTTCCCTTCTCATCCTTTAAAAGTATAACTGCATTATCACTAAAACAAACTCGCTCTCCAGTATTTCTTCTCCATGGTTTCCTCTGCCTAACAAGAACAGCGTCGAAAATTTCTCCTTTCATTTTTGGGTCACCCTTCCTAACCGAAATCTTAACCTGATCCCCAATCTTCGCATAAGTCATCCTTCCCTTGCTGGTCTTACTGTGTTTAACTCCAACAATTCTACAAATCCGAGCCCCACTATTATCACAAGCTTCCAATAAACTCCCAATATTCAAACTCCTCGTTGCTCTTCCACTTATTGCTTTCATGCTTTGACCTCCAATTTTCTAACAATTTTACTGACGACAAAATGAATCATCTTGCTAATCGGCCGAGTCTCTGTAATCTGAATCAAATCTCCAACCGCAATATCATTCTTCATGCAGTCAGGCAGTCTCGCGTGAATCTTTGTTTTTCTTTTTTCATATCTCTCATATTTTGGAAGCTTCAACATTCTCTCAAACTGAATCGTAACCCGAGTATCGAATTTTCTAATCACAACACCCTCGAAAGTTCGGCCCCGCATCTTCAATTTTTTATCTCCATGCTCAGGACAAAGTCTATCTTTACATTCAATTATTTTTTCCGCTTTCTTCTTTGTTGTTTTTTTCTTTTCTGCCATTTTAATCATTTATTTGGTCCTCGCTAAACCCTTCTGAAACCAAAATTGGTTTTATAAAGCTTTTATGATTTCCCTGCAATTCGATAACTTTATTTTTGACCGTACCGCCACAAGCTCTTTTCATTTTGAGCTTTTTTGCGAGGTCTTTAATATCAACACCGTCGTCGAATCCGCTTATTACCGTATTAACTTTTCCGAAACGCCTTGCTTCCGTCCTCACAACAATCTGTTGCTGTGCCTTGGCAATCTCGCCACAAACACACGCCGGCATAGGCAATCCACACTTCGGACAAATTTCCACTTTACTTAGTCCCTCCGTCCGATTTAATTCGATTACCCATAGTTAATAATCGCGCAATTTCCCTTTTAATGCTTTTTCTTTTCGTTGTATTCTTTAATAACTCAATCTTCAAATCCATAATTTTCCTTTCCATTTCCTTCGCTGTCAATTTTTTATTTTCTACCATTATTTCTTATTAACCTTCCTTTTCTTTTTAGTTTTGACTTCTTCTACAATTTCAAAAGTTGCATTTTTCCTGACCTCATTCATAAAATCCTCGTCGACGACAATCTGGTCGCACATCTTGATACCCGGAGATAAAATCGCAACCTTAATTCCAACAACGCCTTGTTTTGTTGTGGCGGTAGATTCTGCTCTATCTACTACTTTTGCAGCATCCCCGGTTTTCTTCAAATAACCAAAATGGAATCTCCAAGCTCTTGCTCTATCACTTGGCAACTTGCCAGATACTCTCAATTCGGCACCCAATGCACCAGAATTTTTAATTTTTCCAAGAGCCCTATAACTTGCTGCCTTATATTTCATAGCTCCAAATCTCTCAAGGGTTAAGGCGATATCGTCGGCAACTAACTGCGCATCGAACTCAGGATGCATAATCTCCTCGATATCAACATGAGGATTCTCCATCTTAAACCGCTTCTTCAAAATTTCAGTCAACTCATTAATTTTCTCGCCTCGCTTTCCAATTATCCAACCAGGTTTATGTGTCGAAACAACAATCCTCTCTCCGACGGGAGTGTACTCAATTCGAACCCTTGATACTTTACCTTTACCAAACATTCGCTTTACAAACTGTTTAATATTATATTCGTCCTTTCTCACTCCAACAAATTTCTTTTCTTCCATTATTTCGTCTTCCCAATTAATTTAGTTTTATCTCTAATTTCAATATGAATGTGAGCCCTCTTAGCTTTTCTACCAGCTTTTCTATACGGAGCCGAAGCCCTATCTGAACTAGCAATTGTAATAACGGGATTTTCAATTCCAGCGACAACAGAATTGGCCTTGGCCTGCTTTACAATTTCAATAATCGCCTTACATGCATTTTTTGGAAACTTACCACCAGCAAGCCCCTTACCTTTCTTATGTCCAACCTCCAAACCAGCCATAGGAACAGGTCTTTTCTCACTAATAACATCCTCCAATCTCACGACGGCAGCCTCGGGACTCTTACCACGAATAATTCTCATAACATACTTAGATTGCTTAGGAGAAATCTTCAACGAAAAACCATTAGCAATCGCAACATCCTTTTTTGGAATTTCTTTTTGCTTAACAATCTTTTTCTCCTTAACGTCTTCAACCTTATTCTCTTCCACTTTCTCAATAGCTGTTTCTACTTTCGAAGCCTCGTCTATTTTTGATTCGTCCTTAAGTTTTTTATCTTGTTTCTTAGTAGATTCTTTTGGTATCGCCATTTTATTTAGTCACCACCTTCTTTTTAGCTCCGCCTCCAACAGATGTGTGCTTTGCAATTTTTCTCGTCATGGAAAATTCGCCCAATCGATGCCCCAACATTTCTTCAATAATAACAACCTTAACAAACTCCTTTCCGTTATGAATACCAATAGTTTTACCAACCATTTTTGGAACAATAACCAAGCTTCTATCGTGGGTTTTTATTGATTTATTCTTCAAAGTATTTCTCTCGCATTTTGAAACAAAGGCTTCGATAACATCGTAATTTCTCAAAATTGTTCTTCTTGCTCTAGACTTAACCAACTTCGCAAACTCTCGAGTATCAATTGATTTTAATTCTGCGGTCTTCTTTCCCCGATAAAATTTGTCCTTATCTTTCTTGATTAATATTTCTGCCATTATCTTTTCTTCCTCCCGGTTCTACTCGGTCTAATTAAACCAACCTTCTTACCTGGCGACGCATTTCTCTTAGCAATTTTACTTTTCATTCTTTTCCCTCGGCCACTACCAAACGGATGATCAATAGCATTCATTTTAACCGCAGAAGTCCTTGGCCACAATTTAGATTTTGTTTTCATTATATAAAACTTCTTACCCGCTTTTAAAATCGGTTTGTCCATTCTACCGTCTCCAGCGGCTCTACCAATAGTTGCTCTGCAATTTACGTTAAATTTTTTGACTCTCTTCGACGGCATCATAATTTTAACGACGTCTCCTTCTTTGGCCATAATTGTAGCAAAATTTCCACCAGTCCTAACAAATTTTCCACCATCCTTAGAACTATGCTCAATATTGAAAACTTCAGTTCCATTTTTCAAATCTCCAAGTTTTGCAATGTCGCCTGGCTTATTTCCGTCAATAGTAATTTTTTGTCCAACATATAATAAATCAACCGAAAAGTTGTGGAAAATTTTTCCTTCCTTGTTCATAAATTTTGCAATTGGAACGGAATGACCAACCGACGCAATTAATTTCACACATTCAAATTCGCCCTTTATATCAGAAGCATAACCTGGTCTAAGCTTTCCGGCCTTTTCTCGAGTCTTGTAAGTATGTCCGCCCCTTCCTCGTCGCTGTTGTATTATTCTCTTTCCCATTAC